>CALBBS010000193.1 GCA_937926845.1 uncultured Atopobium sp.
CGCGTGAGAAGACCGGTGAGCAGCGTCGAGTCCTCAAGATTAACGGCGCCCACCATAGCTGCATGAATGGCTCCGGACTTAATCCCACCAAGCAGCTCAAACCCGTTTCGCATCTCTTTGGCAGAAATTTCTACTGCCCACTGATGGCGCGCCTCGGCCTCAAAGCCATGAGCCTCGTCAATCACCCAATGTCTGATAGGTGGCAGAATTTTTCCGTCAACAGCAACGTTTCTCAGCAACAGAGAGTGATTGGTTACCACAACATCCGAAGATCCTGCACGTTTACGAGCTCCATGAACAAAGCACTCATGAGGGTAATACGGACACTTAGAGCGCAGGCACTCCGCTGCTTTGATAGTTACCATCTCTCGTGGAACCGAACGCCAGCGAATGCCTAAGGCATCCAAATCACCATCAGCCGACTGGCACGCGTAGGCATAAATCACCGCAATTGCGGTCAGCATATCTGAGGCAACACTATTACTAGAGCGCCCTTCCTGATCAAGCAGCGTCAGTGGAAGTTCCTCAAGAGCGGCCCTATCAACGCGATGCAGGCACGGATAGTGCTCGTATCCTTTTAAGCTGCAGAAACTCAATCCGTTTGGCAACGCTCGTGCAAGAGCCGGAAGGTCATGAGCAACTAGTTGGTCAGTCAAGGCGTTTGTCTTTGTAGCAATGCCTACGGTAATGTCATTTTTCTGCGCAAAAAGCACCTCAGGCAGCAGGTATGCAATCGACTTGCCAATACCAGTCCCCGCCTCAAGCTCTCTATGCGAAGAAGTGACCAGCGCGTTTCTGACCTCAACGGACATGCTAACCTGCTCGCTGCGTGTCTCAAATTTGTCATACATCTGCGAGACAATGCCCGGTTTAGCAAACGCTCTATGAATCTCATCTTTAGAAATAGGCAGCATAGCAGGCGTCTCTGGATCGTCCGCGTCCCTTCTCGCCTTTGCTTTTATGTCGGCAACAAGCTGGCTGCGAATATCCTTGAGCGAGAAAAACGTGCCCGAGATCTCTGCATCTGCAAGTTCGGCACCTGTTGCATCTTTCTTTGCGACACCACGCTGAACTGCTTCTTCTTCCTTCATTTGTGACAAATACGAGAAGATTGGCCTAAACGTCCACTCCACTCCGTCGTGCATTGACGCCAGTTTGGCGAGAAGACCGCGGGGCAGATTCATAAGTCCCAAAAGCAAGATGCGCCACATCCCACAAAGAGCATCTACGTCGTCACTTGCGCGGTGCGTAACCTTCATGGTACCAAACGCTTCTGCCATGCTGGAAAGCTTGTGTGAAGAAAGTCGAGGTAGCGCTATGCGTGAAAGCGACAGCGTATCAATCCAGGTGTCGGATACTGAAGTTCCGCCGGGCACCCGTTCAATAAACGTACGGTCAAAGGTGGCGTTGTGTGCCAAAACCGGAAGACCACCGACAAATTCTGCAAGAGCAGCAACTGCTTCCTTTGCGCTCGGCGCGCCCTTAACGTCTTCATCGGTAATTGAAGTGAGGGCCGTAATCTCTTCTGGAATTGGACACCCTGGGTCAACAAAAGTCTGAAAGCGCTCCACAATCTCTCTACCACTCAATTTAGCAGCAGAAATCTCAATAAGGGAGCATTTCTTAAAGGACAGACCTGTTGTCTCGGTATCCAAAACAACAATGTCATCCTCTAAGACATCAAATGACTCATGCTCCGCCCTCTCTGCAAGTTCTAAATACTTTTTGCGAACCGCAGAGGGGGTGCCTGGAAGAATGAGTTCTTCTAGTTTTTGTGTAGCGCTTTTAGTGCTGGTCATAACCTACAAATCTACTGGCGATCCTCAAGTGCAAACTCAATAAAGCGAGTGCAGAGCTCAGGGAAATCAATGCCGCCGGTACGTGCAGAATCAGGCAGCAAAGAACGGGCAGTCATACCAGGAATAGTATTTGTCTCCAGTACCACTGGGACGCCGTCCTTCGTAACAATAAAGTCACTACGAGAAACGCCGCGGCAACCAAGTGCATTGTGAGCCTTGATAGCTAGCTCCTGAGCACGTGCATACACTGCAGGCTCAAGACGAGCTGGAATCACATGGTGCAGGGATGCTGGCTCATATTTTGTCTTAATGCTGTAGAACTCATCGCCCGTAACAATCTCAACAATCGGCAGAGCTGTTGGGTCCTCATTGCCAATGACAGGAACGGTAATCTCCGTTCCCTCAATGCTCTCCTCGATTAGGATGCGCTCGCCCTGCTCACCTGCAAGTTCAAGTGCAGCGGGAAGTTCTTCTCGCGAAGTAACGCGCGTAACGCCGTAGCTGGAGCCGTTGCCAGAAGGCTTTACAAACATAGGGAGTCCGAGGTCCTCAATAAGCTTGTCTACCTGTTCATCTGTGAAGACGGTACCTGCAGCAACGTCAATTCCCTTAGGAGTTGGAACGCCTGCCTGCCTATACATGAGCTTCGACAGCTCTTTTTCAGTTCCCATAGCAGACGCAAGGACGCCAGAAAACGTGTAAGGAATGTGCAGAATCTCGAGAAGACCCTGGATGCAGCCATCCTCACCAAAACGACCGTGCATAGCAACGTACACGACATCATAACCGCCCTGAGCAAGGTTAACTACAAAGTCTTTTTCTGCAACATCAAGCAGGTCAACACTGGTAAAGCCAGCTTCTTTGAGTGCTGCTGCACACTGCTTGCCAGACTCCATTGCAATCTCATGCTCGTCTGACCAGCCACCTGAAACAACTGCTACATGAAGCTTTTTTAGCTCTTCACGTGTCATTTCCGCTCCTTCAGATAAGTCTCCCATAGGGTAAACTCTAGTAAACGTATTTCTTCTAAGATACCGCAGATAGCTTAGAAGAGTTGGAGAAGGACAAAAATGCAATCAAATAATACTCTTGACGGCACAAACACCACGGCTGACGGCGCAGACATCTCCGCGCTTGATTCTCGCCCACAGAAGGCTGCCGCCAAATCTGACCTCAGAAGCCTTTCATCAGAACAAATCCTTGAGCTGGTGACTTCCCTTGGCCAGCCAAAATTCCGTGCAAAGCAGATTGAGGAGTGGATCTGGTCTAAGGGCGCCACTTCTTTTGATCAGATGAGTAATCTTCCAAAAACGCTGCGAGAAGAACTATCTAAGCAGGTAACGCTTGCTGGTGCTGAACAAATTGTTCGCCAGGTCTCTGAGGATGGAAGTCGTAAATACCTGCTTCGCTACCCTGATGGCACTTCTGTCGAGTGCGTTGGTATGCCAACTGGCAATAAGCTTTCGGTCTGTGCTTCTACACAGGCCGGCTGCGCCATGGGCTGTGCTTTCTGTGCAACGGGCGCTGCTGGTCTCACGCGTTCTCTTTCTGCGAGCGAGATTTACGAGCAGGTTATGCACGTCCGCGACGATTTTGACGCGCGCGTTACCAGCGTTGTCCTCATGGGACAGGGCGAGCCTTTCATGAACTACGACGCTACTCTTACTGCTATGAGACGTCTCAACTCCCCTGACGGAGCCGGCATTGGTGCGCGTCATATCACGGTATCTACCTGCGGTGTTATACCTATGATTAAGCGTTTTGCTTCTGAACCAGAGCAATTTACACTTGCTGTTTCGCTTCACTCCGCAGTGCAAAAGACGCGAGACGCCCTCATGCCAGGAGTTCGTAAATACTCACTGATTCACCTGTACGACATTATGGGTGAGTATGTCGATAAGACCGGCCGTCGTCCAACGTATGAATATGCGCTGATTAAAGGCGTTAACGATTCCGACAATGAGCTTGGAGCTTTGAGAGACTTCTGTCGAGGAACGCTTTGCCACGTTAACATCATTCAGCTTAACGAGATTGAGGGTTCTAAATTCCACCCAACATCCCCTGCCCGCGCACAGGAGTTTGTAAACAGCCTCAACTCTGTTGGCGTTGAAGCAACCATCCGTCTTTCTCGTGGATCTGACATTGATGCAGCTTGCGGACAGCTCTTCCAGAAGAGAAACGCACGTTAAGGGCGGCATATCCTACACATTACCTGTAAAGAAGGGACCCTCTCGAGTCCCTTTTTTCTTTAGTTCATATATAGAACATTTGTTCTATTGAATTGTCTTTAGCCATTCTTTTTCTACTCTTGCTTGATGAGAGAGAATGTTTTTTGAAGTTATTCTATCGGCGCCACCTGAATAATCGTCGAGAATTGCATCAAGTGCCCTTCTCGACCTTCTCATTGCGTGGAAAAAACTTCTTTGCGCTTCTTTAGTCAACAAGGTGTGCTTAGCGAGAAAAGCTATTCCGAGTAGTGAAACTGTAGATATAATTGCAAACTTTATCTTCATTATGCTTCTCTACCGTTTGACAGTTTTTCAACTAAAGCAGCAAGCTCATCCTCATCATTGAATTCGATTTCGATTTTATTCTTGCCGCGAACATTTCGCACTTTGACTGGAGTATCCAAAGCAATTCTTAATTGCCTTGCCGCGCGCTTATATGCCTGCGGAGTTGGTTGTCTTTTTGGTTTCACTACATTAGTGACAGAAAATAGCGGGGCAAGGTTTTCTGTCTGACGGACAGACAAGTTCTCTTCAATTACTTTCTGAGCAAGTTTAATTCTTCCTTCTTTACCGCTAACGGAAAGAATTGCACGAGCGTGTCCAGCACTAATACGTCCTTCTGCCATCAAAGTCTGTACCTCTGTTGGAAGATCAAGAAGACGAAGGGTATTTGTGATTGCAGATCTTGATTTTGAGAGAACCTTGGCCAAATCGTCTTGAGTTAAGTTCTCCTGTTTAATGAGTTGCTTATAACCTTGTGCTTCTTCGATTGGGCTTAAGTCAGATCTCTGCAGATTCTCAATCAGAGCTAGCTTAAATACTTCCTCATCTGAGATTGCTTTGATTACAACAGGCACTTCCTCTAATTTTGCAAGTTTTGCAGCCTGGAAACGTCTCTCACCAGCAACAATTTCGTAGTGGTCGCCCTTTTCGCGAACAAGAAGTGGCTGAAGAATACCGTTTTGCTTAATAGAATCACTGAGTTCAGTGAGCTCAGCTTCATCAAAACGCTTGCGAGGCTGGTCTTTATTTGGCTTTATTTTCTTTAAGGGCAGTGAAGTAGTTTCTTTTTTATTGCCAACCTCTGCATCTACCTCGCTAAAGAGCGAATTAAGGCCTTTACCAAGTCCTGATTTTTTAACCACGACGATTCACTTCCTTTGCAAGTTTGTTATATGCAAGTGCGCCCATACTTATTCGAGCATACATGGTTACTGGCAAACCATGACTTGGTGCCTCAGCAATTTTGACGTTTCTTGGAATAAGTGTCTTGAATACCTTGTTACCAAAGTAGTTAGAAACTTCATTAACTACCTGCTTAGATAGGGAAGTTCTGCTATCAAACATGGTCATTACTACGCCAAAGAGTTCAAGATCTGGATTAAGCTGTTTCTGCACCATCTTCATTGATTCAACAATCTTAGTAACACCTTCTAATGCATAATACTCACACTGAATTGGGATAAGTATGCTATTTGCGGCGACTAAGGCGTTGATTGTTAGAAGTCCTAATGATGGTGGGCAATCAATCAAAATATAGTCAAAATATTCTTTTACCTGGTCGATTGCTCTTTTTAAAATGTTTTCTCTTGAGTCAACAGAGACAAGTTCAATTTCAGCACCGGCAAGTTGAATGGTTGCTGGTGCAATAGTTACGTAGTTCTGAACTGTTTGCTGCAATACCTCTTCAATTGGCGTTTCATTGAGAATTACGTCATAAATATCAGCTTCAAGTTCCTCTTTATCAATTCCAAAACCACTTGTCGCATTTCCTTGTGGATCAAAATCGATAATAAGAACTTTCTTCTTTGTTTCACCTAATGCAGCGGCAAGATTAATTACGGTAGTTGATTTTCCAACTCCACCTTTTTGATTAATTACTGCTAGAACTTTAGGATCTCTATCCTGAAATCCCCTCGAAAGGTCTTTGTAGCTCATTTATCCTCCGTTTGACCAAGTTTATTTTAATAATACAGAATGTTTCACGTGAAACATTCCACAATTACCCTCTTCTTGCAACAAACGGATTTGATTTAGCCATTCCAGTTTTTCTTGGTAATTTGATTTTGCTCTTTGCTACTTTTTTGTATAAAAGAATTTCTCGATGGCCAAGATTGTTTGGTAACTCAAATGTTTCACGTGAAACATTATCGTATCCAAAAATTTTGGCTGCTTGAGAGGCGTCCTGAAGCTCTATCTCATCAACATTGGCCTTCATTACTATAAGAGTGCCTTGAGGGGCTAAGAAAGGCTCTGCGTACTCCAAAAGAATATTTGTCTTCGCAACAGCTCTAAAAGTCACAAAATCAAACTTCTGTTTATAACTGTTTGGAATTTCTTCTGCACGAAGCTTCTCAGCCCTAACTCTTTCATTTAGTCCAATCTCATTAATCATTGACTGAACTGCATTAATCTTTTTTCCAATAGAGTCAACCAGTAGTGTTTTATTCTTACTCATGATTGCAAGAGGCAGTCCTGGAAAACCTCCGCCGGTACCAATGTCAATATAGTTGTGAGTACCAGATAAAAACTCATTACATACTTTGAGTGGTAACAAAGAATCAAGAATATGGAGCACTAACGCGTCATCAACTGAAGTAATTCTTGTGAGGTTCAGCTTCTTATTTATCTCAATTAGTAGTTCAATATGTTTCAGAAGCTGTCTTCTTTGGTGCTCTGTTGAATCGATTCCATAGTTAAGGAGAAGTTCCTTCAGTACATTCTCTTTTGAATTATATAAAGACTTCTCTGATTCAGACATTGCTTCTCCTGTGACAAAACTTCTTGCTACAAGAAGAATTGTCACAAAAAAAGAGGAAGGCGTAAACCTTCCTCATCAAATTACTAAAGCTTGTTAGAAGTTCTTAGCTATTGATAGCAGTTACCACAACACGACGATATGGATCATCGCCCTCAGAGTGTGTAGTAACCTCAAGGTTGTCCCTCAGTGCGATATGAATGATGCGACGCTCATAGCCACTCATTGGAGCAAGAGAAACCTTACCGGTCTTCTTAGCACGAGCAGCAGCAGAGAGTGCCATCTCCTGAAGCTTATTGCGGCGGCGGCTCTTGTAGCTTTCAACATCAACAGATACTGGATAGTGGAAGTGAAGCTTAGCACTCATCAAAGAAGAGAGAACCATCTGAAGAGCCTCAAGTGTATTACCGTGACGACCAATGAGAATTGCAAGATCATCGCCGGTTACGTCAAGAATAAGTTCTCCATCTTCTCCGTCATACTCATCAATTGCGCAGGTATTCTCGCCAAAGAAGGAGAGAAGCTCTCTTAGATAAAAGACAGCGGTATCAGCAATCTTATTCATCTCAGCATCAGTAAGCTGAATTCCAGCTTCAAAATGCTCTCGAATTGAAACAAACTCGTCTTGTGAATCAACGACAGGAGACTCATTAAGAGCGTTTGGCTCAGAAACGAAAGTCTCATCCTCCATGTCGTCCTCCAGTCAATATAAAAAGTTTAACTATTAATCTACTGTAACAAATTCTGTAAACAAAAGTTATTTTGTTCAAGCCCAGCTACTAAGCCTTTTTGTGAGGGCGTGGCTTCTTCTCTTTTCTAACCACATCTACCTCGATTGGCTTATTAGCCATCTGAGCCTCAGCCTTAAGCTTCTCTTTTTCCATAATGCGCTTGGTAATAAGCTGCTGCTGAGCAAGCTGCCAAATACCAGAAGTAACGTAGTAGAGAAGAACAGCTGCTGGCACAGTCCAACCAAACCAGAGCATCATGAGGGTCATAATGCCACCCATCATGTATTGCTGAGTGCGCTGCTCGCCAGAGCTTGTACGAGCATTTACTGCCATAGAAAGGAAAGTAGTAAGGCCAAATAAAAGAACAAAGATAATGTAAGGGATAGCAGCTACAAGGCCATCAACAGCAAAAATGTCAGATGTTGTTCGTGCGATAGAAGGAAGAATGTTGTAGAAACGAGAATCTACTGGAACCATCTTTGCGACGGTAAAGAGTGCAATAAAGATAGGGGACTGCAGAAGCAGAGGAAGACAACCACCGAGTGGATTGAAGTTAATCTCTGCGTAAAGCTTACGCATTTCTTCGTTCTGTCTTACTGGATCATCAGCATAGCGTTCCTGGATTTCTTTGAGCTTTGGCTGAACAACGCTCATACGAGCCATAGAGGCCGTCTGCTTGTTGGTCATTGGAACCAGGATAATACGGATAATGATGGTAAGCAGGATAACTGCCATACCCCAGTCTCCCGAGAATGATTTAAGTCCCGATAAGACTGTGTAGAGAAAGTTAACAATCCAATCCCACATATTTCCTCCGGTGCGTTCCTTTACGGAACGGGATCGTATCCTCCCTTATGAAAAGGGTGGCAGCGAGCAATACGCTTAAGAGCAAGCCAACTTCCCTTTTTAACACCATACTTTTGTATGGCCTGAACTGCATATTCGGAGCAAGTGGGCCGATAAATACAGTGAGGCTTAAAAAGGGGAGAAATGTTTCTTTGATAGAAACGAATAGCACCTAGGAACAAGTTTGCGAGAAAAGAATCTTGTCTTTTCTCGCTCATTTGACCCCTGTCTTTCTTAACAAAGCATCCAAAGAAACGCTTATATCAGCAGGATTAGTGCTGTGTGTATCTTTAGTCGCAAAGAGAATAATGCCGTATCCCTCAACAGGTAAACCGCTCTTTCGAGCTGCTTCGCGCAGAACGCGTTTACACCTGTTTCTAAATACGGCGTTACCTAATCTTTTTGGAGCTACAAAGGCTACCTCGGAAGGATGTGCCTCAGTGGATGGTGCTACTCGTATACGAAGAACAGAACTTTGAGCCCTCTTCCCCGCAGAGAAGACCCTTTCAAACTCTGAACGAGATTTAATGGTCTTCACAGAAACATTCCTTAGACGGTGAGGCGCTTACGGCCCTTAAGGCGGCGGCGAGCGAGAACGGCACGACCATTCTTAGTTGCCATACGTGCACGGAAACCGTGTGTAGTTGCGCGCTTGCGCTTATTTGGCTGGTAGGTACGCTTCATAGCTATTTCCTCCCGAACGGGTACAGTATCGATTAAAAAGCCTACAGATTGTACTCGCGTTTATGGGTACCTGTCAAATTTTCTACGCAAATACCTCAACTTTTTCTCTTTTTTATTCAAAAATCTAGCGAGAAAACCGCACAAATTGAAAATTTCACTTGTGATAAGTGAAGAAATTTGTTGAAAGGAATATTTCTGTAAGCTGAAATATATCCGTTAAATGCTACTATCATTCAGTACGTCTTTCACAAAGATATAAAGTTATCTACAGATGTTTAACACTTGTTGAAAACTTTCATTCATCGTGAAAGAAAACGAAAAGTTTTCTTCATTTGTTTAACAATTGTTGAAAAGGGGGTGTCATGGCAAGAGATTTTTTTCCTTTTGTTGAGGAAAACACAAACCAGAATGAAAAAGATGCTGGTTCTGATAATTCTCTCAGCGTCCGTTATGCTGCACGTATTGCAGTGTATGACGATAAAGCCGCAGCACCTCGTGTTGTTCTCGTAGAACCAAAAGATGTTCGATCTTATCTTGATGAAATTGCAGCTACCGTTAACCAGCTTGCTCACGAGCAGGGAGGAAAAATTCCTTTTATGGTTATGCGTGAGATTGTGGAAAATTTCATTCACGCTCGATTTGTAGCACCTACAATTTCAATCATGGATAACGGAAATACCATCAGGTTTTCAGACCAGGGACCTGGTATTAAAGAGAAAAATCGAGCTCTTGAATTTGGTACTTCTTCTGCAACAGAAGAGATGAAATCGTTTATTAGAGGCGTTGGTTTTGGCCTTCCTTATGCTCAACAATACATGGTTGAGAAGGGTGGAAGTCTTACCCTCGAAGACAATATCTCTGGCGGAACTATTGTTACCTTGTCAACACGCCACTCTAAAGACGCGCACATTCAGACGCTTCCAACTCAAGAAGAAGCTGAAGAATTACCGGTAAATCAGAACCAACAGACAGTTTCACATGCTCCACAAGCAGTATCTCATCAGACAGCTGCACAGCTTCCTAATCTGATACTTACAGATCGAGCAAAACAAGTTCTTCAATACCTTTCTGAACATGAATGGGTTGGAGCAACAGAGTTAACAAGTACCTATGGACTTTCAACGCCAACGTGGTCAAGAGAATTAAAATCACTGGTAAACATAGGAATAATCGGAAAAGTTGGGCAGAAATATAAGCTCACTACTATTGGAGAAACTCTCCTTTCATAGAGTTTCTCAACATTATTCGCTGAAAGTTATCAACATTCCTCTATACTAGGTGTCCCAATTTTCAACATTTTGATTGGACACGTATGGATGCATCAATTGATTCAGACGCAGTAGCTCTGTGGCAAGACGCAATTGACCTCTTGGTTGAAGAGAATCAGCCAGAGGCTTTTATCGCTATGTTGAGAACCTGTACTCCAATTAAAGTTGAAGATAACGCACTGTGTGCTGAAACACCAATGCGCTTGGCATATAACCGTATCCTTAAAAATCTTCCGATTGTTGAGAGATGCCTTTCGGCAGCAGCCTTTGAAGACATTATTTTGAGCCTTACTCTTACAAAGTCTTCTACTCCTGTTACCACTACTTCCACAATGACTCCTCAAGAGTTCAATGTTTGGAAGCAGCAAACTGCTCCTATACAAGCAGTTGTTCCAGAGCAGATTCAAGATTTTGAATCCCAGGAACAAAGTCTTGAAGAATTAAAACAACAGACCTTAAAGCGCCGTAAGAGTAATCCTCTTTATGAGGAGACATCTTTTAATTCAAACCTCACGTTTGATCGCTTTGTTGTTGGTGACGAGAATGAGCTTGCACATCAGCATGCATTAAATGTTGCAAACGACGCAAAAGGTAAGGCAAACCCGCTGTTTATTTATGGTGCAAGTGGTCTTGGAAAAACTCACCTTCTACGCGCGGTTCAAAACTACATTAACTCTGAAGATATTGAACGCGTTTGTGTTTATAAAGATGCAGATGCTTTTGTTGATGACTACGTAAATGCAGTTCGTAAAAACGCATCAGGAAACGCCGCAACAGAGCTCAGTAACAACTACCAAAATATTGATGTCCTTATCATCGATGATGTCCAAAAACTTGCTGGTAAAGCAGGTACTATTAACTTCTTCTTCAATATTTTTAACTCTCTTATTGATAGAGGTAAGCAGATTATTCTTGCCGCAGATAGAACACCTGCTCAGCTTGGTATGGGATCTGACGGCTTTGATGATCGTATTACTTCTCGTATGAGTGGTGGCATCGTCATTGGTATTGAGTCTCCAAGCTACGAGATGAAACTCAATCTAATTCACGTCTTCTGCGACCGCGCTTTTAAAGAAAGAAATTCTTCTCTTTCTGCAGACGATTTGCCAGAGGACATCCGTCGTTACATGGCTGACAAGGCTGGCCAAAGTATTAGAACGCTTGAGGGCTTCTGTAATCGCTGTGTAACTGGTCAGATTAAAGCAAAAGAATCTGGCACAAATATCAAACAAGAAGAAATCGATAAGATTGCAGACACGCTCTGGCGTCGCGTTTCAAAGACCGTAAATATCGAGAAGGTCCAAGAAGTCGTAGAAAATATCTATGGCATTAGTCATCGCGATATTGTTGGCAACAAGAGAAATAAAGAGATTGCAGAACCTCGTCACGTTGCAATTTATCTTGCTCACGACCTTTGCCAGTACACACTGGTAAATATTGGTAAGCATTTTGGTGGAAGAAAACACGCAACTATTTTGCACAGCATTGAGGTAATAGAAGAAAGAATCAAAGAAGATAAAAGTTTCTATGATCAAATTTCTCAACTTAAGAAGACTATTCTTGAACAAAGTTAGTGTTTAAAACCTGTTAGTAAGATGTTAATTGGTGAAGAGAAGTAATGGTTTGTTGTTGAGAGTTTAAGAGGGGGAGTTTTACTTTGTTTATGAATGTCAAAAATAAACAAACAAATCTGACCTCTAGAAACATATTTCTACCTCTAGAAATGTAAAGCTTTCTTCTTTTCAACATAGCTTATTATTACTACGATATTTTTATTCTTATCTAAGAAATAATAGAAAGGGTCGTCATGAAATTTACCGTAAGTCAATCCGCTCTCCAGACGGCACTTGATATTGTTTCTAAAGGCATTGGTTCTAATACAACACTTCCTATTCTCTCTGGTATTTACCTCAAAGCATTTAATGGCATGCTTGAGCTACAATCCAGCAACTTAACTATTTCTATTAAGCATCAAATTGCAGCAAACGTAGAAGAAGAAGGAGAAACAGTTGTTTCTGGAAAAGTTATCCAGAACATTGTTAAAAATCTTCCTGATGCTGCAATTACTTTTGAAGGTGGAGAACGTACGCTTTCTGTAACATGTCAGCGTTCGTCTTTTAGGCTTAATACTCTTTCTGCTCACGACTGGGCACAATTTCCTGAGTTTGATCTTGAGAAAACCTGTGAGCTCCCAAGTCAACTCCTATCAACTATGGTTGATAAAGTGTATCGCGTAACTTCTAAGGAAGCTTCTCGTCCTATTCTTCAGGGAATTTCTCTCACTGTTGAGGACAACACTATTCGTCTTGTTGCTACTGACTCATTCCGTCTTGCCGTTTGTGATTCCAACACAGATACTCCAGCAGGTGAGTCTTTTACTGCAATTATCTCTGGTGAAGTGTTTCATGACGTTCTTTCCATGCGTAGTATGACTGAGAAGGTTTTGATTGGTACTACGGACAATCAGGTAGTCTTCCAGTTTGGAAACACCACTCACATCTCTCGTAAGATTGAAGGTCATTTCCCTGACTATAAGCAGCTACTTCCTACGTCTTGCACTGCGTCAGTTGATATCAACGTTGAAGATTTCTCTGCAGCCTTAAAGCGCGTCTCTGTTATTGCACTAGCAAATCCTTCAGTTCGTTTTGATGTTGACGCCGATGGTAAAGAAGTTAAGCTCTCTGCATCCTCACCAGATCAGGGTGAATCTTCCGAGCATATTGAAGCTCAGATTGAGGGAGATTCTCTTTCAATTGCTTTGAATTATCACTATGTCTTTGATTGTGTAAATGCTGCTCCTTCTAAGGATCTTCTGCGCCTTGAGCTTCAAGGTCCTTCTCAGCCAGCTATTTTCAAATCAAACGGCAAGGTTAACTACTTGTATCTTCTGATGCCTGTTCGCCTCTAATTTGATAGGGGTTGTGTGGGACTTAAAGTTGAACATGTTTCGCTGTATAACTTTCGTTGTTTTTCTTCGAAAGAGATAGATTTATCTGCACAAACTACTATTTTTGTAGGAAAGAACGCTGCAGGTAAGACAAATACCGTTGAAGCACTACAACTCCTTACTGCTGGATATTCATTTAGAAATCCCACACCTTCACAACTCCTTCTTACAGGTACTTCTGAGGCAAAGATAGAAATTTCTCTTACAGGAAATGGAAGAAAGCTAGAAAATACCTGCACCATTACAGAACGCCGTCGTCAATTTTTAAAGAATGGCAAGAAATGTCAGGCTGCAGATATTTCTGGAACACTGATGTCGGTGCTTTTTAATCCCGATGACCTTTCAATGATTAAAGGTGGTGCATCGTATCGCCGAGAAGAATTTGATGACTTTGGCCGCCAGGCAAATAAAAGCTACTTCAAGGTCTTTTCGGCATATACCAAGACAGTTGAGCAAAGAAATAAGCTGCTTAAATCTGATTGGCCAGATGAAAACTTGCTTGATGCTTGGGATTTTTCACTTGCAAGAGGAGGGGCTACGCTTCTTCATGCACGAATTCATTTGTTTGATCGCCTTGCAAAGAAGACATGTGAGATCTACCAGGAACTCTCTGGTGGAGAACACCTAGAAATGAACTATATTTCTTCAATTGGAGAGGTGTCTCTTGAAGCTTCTAGAGAAGAAATTACTGATCAGTTTTTGAAGGCTTTAAGCAAAACTCGCACGGATGATATTCGTCGCCAGCAAAGTACAAAAGGACCTCATCGAGACGACGTTGAGTTTTTAATTGAGGGTAAAGACGCTAGAAATTTTGGTTCTCAAGGTCAAATTAGAACTGTCGTTTTAGCACTTAAGATGGCAGAAGTTCTTCTTTCAGAAGAAATACTTGGCGAGAAACCCTTGCTGCTTTTAGATGATGTCATGAGTGAGCTTGATGAAGACCGTAGAAAAGCCATCATGGAATTTGCATTCCATGACATTCAAACGGTAATTACCACTACAAACCTTGGGTATTTCTCTGAAGAGGTTTTAGAAAAAGCGCAGATAGTTAGGTTTAGCGATGAATAATCAACAAGAAATACCTGCGCGCGGTGGCAATGAAAATGCAAAAGATTTAATGAGTTCTCTGCTTGGAACCTTCAGAGATTCTAAAAGTATGTCAAAAAATCGTCGCGCCTATCTAGCATGGATTGAGGCAAACGGTGAGAGAGAAGTAGAACACACAACCGGCGTATTTGTCAGAGAAGTAGCTGGTAGAGAGTTCCCTGTACTTACTGTCTATGTAGATAATCGTATGTGCATGATTGATTTTCTTGCACAAAGAGAAATTTATAGAGCCAGGCTCTCAGAGCAAGGCCTGGAGTTCTCAGACCTTGAATTTAAGCTGGACAAATACAATAGACATGCTGGTAAAGAAGATGACTCATCAGAAAAGCAAGCACAGGGCCAAAAAGAAGAGAAAAAAGATCTTCCAGAACTCACACCAGAAGAGAAATTACAAATTTCTGAGTTAGTTTCTGGACTTTCTGAGCCACTTAAGTCAACGGCTTATAAAGCGATTGAAGCAAGTTTTAGACAAAAAAAGAGTCTTTAGTCTAATCTGTCACTAATCTGTCCTTAAATCTCTTTACAGAGCCTCTCAGATACCAAATATTACTATTTAAACAATGAAATTTCTCTGTGCCGAGTTGATTTTAGGGATTTCATAGTAAAATACCTATATCATTCCGCTCACAATTGAAGAGAGGACTTTCGTGGCAAAAGAAAATAAGTATGACGGTACAGAGATTAAGATCCTTGAAGGCCTTGAGGCTGTTCGTAAGCGTCCAGGTATGTATATTGGTACAACTTCAGCTTCTGGTCTGCATCACCTTGTTTGGGAGATTGTAGATAACTCAGTCGATGAGGCAATGGCTGGTTATTGCTCCAAAATTAAGGTAACCGTTCATCCAGATAACTCTATTTCTGTTGAAGATAATGGTCGTGGTATTCCTGTAGACCTTCATCCCCAGAAAAAGATTCCAACTCTTGAGGTTGTTCTTACTATCCTTCATGCAGGTGGTAAGTTTGATAACAACGCTTATAAAGTCTCCGGTGGTCTTCACGGCGTTGGCGTTTCTGTTGTAAATGCTCTTTCAAAGAAACTTGTTGCGCAGGTTAAGCGTGATAGCAAAATCTACGAAATGGTCTTTGAGCGCGGTAAAACCGTTCAGAAGATGAAGGAAATTGGTACTTCAAAATCTAACGGTACTACCATTACTTTCTGGCCAGATGACATGATCTTTGAGACCACTACGTATAACTTTGACACACTTCGTGACCGTCTTCAGGAAACTGCATTCCTCAACAAAAATCTTAAAATTACCCTTATTGATGAGCGTGAGCTTACTCCTCGTCAGGTTGATTTCCAGTATGCGGGCGGCATCATCGATTTTGTTAAGTACCTTAATGACGAGAAAACCGTTTTACCAGGACTTTCTCGCCCTATCTATATTGAAGGCAAGTCAGACCCTGACGCTCCCATGTCTCAGATGGGTGAGGTAGAGGTTGCTATTCAGTGGAATACTGAGTTCAGCGATAGAACTCTTTCTTTTGCAAACGACATTTTCACTGAGGAAGGCGGAATGCACCTCGAGGGCTTCCGTACCGCTCTTACTAAGGTGATAAATGATTACGGCACTAGGCAGGGACTTCTTAAAGAGAAAGACCCTAAACTTGAGGGCGGCGATATTCGTGAGGGCTTAACTGCTGTTATTTCAGTCAAGCTGCCGGATCCTCAGTTTGAAGGACAGACAAAGGCAAAGCTTGGTAGTTCTTACATGAGAACTCTTACCAACAAGATTGTTACTCAGGGCCTCTCAGAGTACCTTGAGGAGCATCCTAACCAGGCAAAAGAGATTCTCAAGAAAGCATCTCAGGCTGCAAAAGGCCGTCTTGCTGCGCGTAAAGCTCGTGAAGCAACACGCCGTAAGGGACTTCTTGAGTCCGCTGCTCTTCCTGGAAAGCTTGCAGACTGCTCCGTTCGTGATGCAGAGATGACAGAGCTCTTCATCGTCGAGGGTGACTCCGCAGGTGGTTCTGCAAAGATGGCACGCGACCGTTCTATCCAGGCAGTTCTTCCACTTCGCGGAAAAATTCTGAACGTTGAGCGCGTACAGGCTCACCGTGCACTTTCTTCTGACACTATTACTTCGCTGATTACCGCTATTGGTACTGGTGTTGGAGATGAATTTAATATTGAGAAAGCTCGTTATCACAAGATTGTTATCATGACCGATGCTGATGTTGACGGCTCTCACATTAGAATTCTTCTGCTTACCTTCTTCTATCGTTATATGAAGCCAATGATTGACGCAGGTTATATCTACGTTGCTCAGCCTCCTCTGTATCAGATTAAGCCAAAGGGTAAAAAGAACGGTAAATACATCTATACCGATGAAGAACTTGCTCTAGAGACAAAGAAATTTGAGGACAACACCAAGTTCACCATTCAGCGTTATAAGGGTCTTGGTGAGATGGACCCAGAGCAGCTTTGGGCAACCACTATGGAGCCAAAGAACCGTATTCTTCTCAAAGTAACCATCGATGATGCTCTTGCAGCTGATCGTGCAGTTTCTGACCTTATGGGCAACCAGGTTGAGAAGCGTAAAGACTTCATCCAAACACATGCAAAAGACGTCCGCTTCCTGGACATTTAATGGTTTCTCGCTAAATCATTAGACAGAAAATGAAAGGGTAACTTGTGGCAGACGATAAAAATATGAACGATGATCTTTTTGGTGCAGACGAGGATCAAGACTTTGATGCACAAAACGATATGGATGAAGAATACGAAGATGACGAGGTAGAAGAAGACTCTGACGAGTTTGACCCAGAGACTGGAGTCAATCTGGTAACCGGAGAGACCTCGCACATAATCTCTGATGAGGCTGGCACACGCCTTGATCTCTCAGACATTCACGGTGGTACCCTTAAGCCAACCGATTTGTCCTCAGAGATGAAGACTTCCTTCCTCGAGTATTCCATGTCCGTTATTGTTGCTCGTGCACTTCCAGATGTTCGAGACGGCCTTAAGCCTGTTCACCGCCGTATTCTGTACGCAATGAGCGAGGCTGGCATTACGCCAAACCGTCCACATAAGAAGTCTGCATGGGCAGTCGGTGAAGTCATGGGTAAGTACCACCCACACGGTGACTCCGCTATTTATGACTCCATGGTCCGTATGTCCCAGGATTTCTCGATGAGACTTCCTTTGATTGACGGTCACGGAAACTTTGGTTCTATTGACGGTGATCCACCAGCAGCAATGCGTTATACCGAGGCACGCCTTACCAGAAGTGCTATGGAGATGCTGGCAGAGCTTAACAAGAACACCGTTGATCTTCAGTCAAACTATGATGAGTCTCTGACAGAGCCAGCTGTTCTTCCTGCTCGTTTCCCAAATCTTTTGGTTAACGGTTCTTCAGGTATTGCAGTTGGTATGGCTACCAACATTCCTCCTCACAACCTTGGTGAGGTTACTAACGCTGTCTGCATGATGATAGAGAACCCTGACGTTACCACTGAGGAGCTCATGACCGTTCTACCTGGTCCTGACTTCCCAACAGGCGGCATCATCATGGGTACTCAGGGCATCAAGGACGCCTACGAGACTGGACGCGGATCTATCACCGTCCGTGCTAAGGTTCACGTTGAGCAGGTAAAGAGTGGTCGCCAGCGCCTTGTTGTTACCGAGATTCCTTACCAGGTCAACAAGGGTCTTCTCCAGGAAAAGATTGCTCAGGCAGTCAACGAGAAGAAAATCGAAGGCATTTCTGACATGCGCGACGAGTCCAACCGTAAGGGTATGCGTATCGTTTTGGACCTTAAGCGTGATGCTGTTCCACAGGTTGTTCTGAATAACCTGTACAAGAAGACTCAGCTTCAGTCCAACTTTGGCATCATTGACCTGGCCTTGGTTGACGGTGTTCCTCGTACCCTTTCTCTTCGCGAGATTCTTCGCCACTACATTGATCACCAGATTGATGTTGTACGCCGTCGTACTGAGTTTGACCTGGACAAGGCACAGAAGCGTGTCCACATTTTGGAAGGCCTTCTGACCGCAGTTGATAACATCGACGAGATTGTCCACATCATTCGCAGCTCGCAGGATGATGCTGAGGCAAAGAAGCGCATGAACGAGCGTTTTGGCCTGGATGAGATTCAGGGCGAGGCAATCCTTCAGATGCGTCTACGCCGCCTCACCGGTCTTGCTCGTCAGGATCTTGTTGACGAGATTTCCCAGCTCAGACTTGATATTGCCTACTACGAGGATCTTCTCGCTCACGAGGAAAAGATTCTGGCTGTTATTGCTGATGAGCTCCGTGAGATTTCCAACCGTTACGCTGACAAGCGTCGTACGCAAATCTCTGACCAGGACATTCAGAACTTGGACGTCGAGGACCTTATCGCTGAAGAGGATATGGTTGTTACCGTTACTCACGCAGGTTACGTAAAGCGCGTTCCTGTTGAGATTTATCGCTCTCAGAAGCGCGGCGGCAAGGGTGTTCAGGGCGTCTCTCTCAAAGAGAATGATTTTGTTGAGAATCTCTTTGTTGCTTCTACCCACGATTACGTGCTGTTCTTTACCAACTTTGGTAAGGTGTACCGCCTCAAGGTCCACGAGCTTCCGGTTGGTAACAGAACTACTAAGGGCAGCGCCATCATCAATGTCATCGAGACACTTGCAGAGGGTGAGAAGGTCAAGGCAGTTATTACTACCCGCGACTTCCCAGAAGACAACTACCTGATGTTTGCTACTAAGCAGGGAATGGTCAAGAAGACTGCAATGTCTGAGTACGACCGTACCCGTAAGGACGGCCTCATTGCAATCAACCTTAAGGATGGCGACGAGCTTGTTAATGTTCGCCGTGTCCACCCAGGTGACAAGGTTGTTTTGTGCTCCTCCGACGGCAAAGCAATCCTGTTTGACGAGGCAGAGGCAAGAAGCATGGGACGCGGTACCTCTGGCGTTCGTGGTATCACGCTCAAGGGCGATGCAACTATGCTTGGCATGGAAATTACCAACGGCAACGGTGACCTTTTCGTTATTACCGAGAAGGGCTATGGAAAGCGTACGGCAATTTCTGAGTATCCAGTTCACAAGCGTGGTGGACAGGGCGTCTTTACCATCACAATGACGGAGAAGAAGGGTAACCTGGTTGCCTGCCGCGTTGTTGGTCCTCAGCACGAGATTATGATCATGTCCGAGGAGGGCGTTGTAATCCGCGTCAAGGCTGGCGATATCTCCAAGCTTGGCCGCTCTACTCAGGGCGTCAAGGTTATGAACCTCTCTGGTACTGACGTTGTTTCTGCAGTTGCTCGTATGGTTGCCAACAAGAAGAAGGCTCCTAAGCACGCAGAAAACCAAGGTATGCTTGATCTGATGGCAGCAGGTGCTCGCGATGCTGATGAGGCAGAGTCTGTTGACCTCGGAGATGAAGAGGAAGTACTAGACGATTCACTGCTGGATGATGACGAATAAGCATTTCAGCTATACGTAATTTGAAGAGCTCAGGAGGTAATTCTCCTGAGCTCTTTTCATTTACCGAGAAAAACAACACGCTAACGGTAATGTTTTTTATATAAAAGATGAGTCAGTTGTCCTTTTTCCCTAGGCTAAAGTTGGGAACGACTAGCGTCTATTTGCACGTCATAGTCATTTTAGAATCTACGGAGAGAGAACAATGGCCAGACTTCACGTTATGGAGCTTAGCCACGCACAGACCGTAATGGACGATTTGCGAGATGCTCTTGAGCGTCGCCTCTCGGTGAGTTCAATTGTGCCTTGCCCTGTCGAATTTACGGCTGCGTTGGTAAGGCTTTGTGCAACACAAAGCTGCGGAAAATGTACCCCTTGTAGAATCGGCCTTAGTGCCCTGAGCAACCTGCTTGAAGATGTACTTGAAAATAGAGCAACCGAGTACACCCTTGATTTGCTCGAAAGAACAGCTAAAACCACCTATCTTTCAAGCGATTGCGCCATTGGATATGAAGCAGGAGAGATGGTGCTTACTGCACTTTCTGGCTTCAGAGATGACTTTGAACAGCACGTCAAAACGCATTCATGCGGTTATGACGTGCAAGGAGAAGTTCCCTGTGTACGTGGATGTCCTGTACACGTAGATATTCCCGCATACATTTCCCTGGTGGAAGAGGGCCGCTACACTGACGCTATTAAAGTCATCAGGAAAGACAATCCGTTGCCGCTGGTCTGTGGTCTTGTTTGCGAGCATCCTTGTGAGATGCACTGTCGTCGCGCCATGGTGGACAACCCCCTTAATATCCTGGCACTTAAACGCTTTGCAGCCGAGCATATGGAAGAAACGTATGCCCCTGAGTGTTCACCTGCAACTGGTAAGAAGGTTGCCGTAATTGGCGGCGGACCAGCAGGTCTTTCCTGTGCCTATTACCTGGCAACCATGGGACACAGTGTAAAGATTTTTGAGGCGAGAAAACACTTGGGCGGCATGCTTCGCTACGGGATTCCAAACTACCGCCTGCCTCGTGAGCGTCTTCAGTCAGAGATTGACTGGCTTATTTCTGCAGGTATTGAAGTTGAACTTGAGCATCCAGTCTTGGGAGAAGAACTCCAAGAACTTAGAAAAACATACGATTCCGTTTTTGTAGGTATTGGAGCACATACCGATAAAAAACTTGGCCTTGAGGGAGAAGACCTTAACGGCGTTGAATCTGCAGTTAAGCTACTGCGAGCAGTAGGGGATTACGACATTCCAGATCTTTCTGGTCAAGAGATTATTGTTATCGGCGGCGGAAATGTTGCCATGGACGTTGCCCGTACCAGCATCAGGCTAGGAGCCAAGAAAGTTTCTATTGTCTATCGCAGGCGCATTGCAGACATGACCGCACAAGATGCAGAAATTGCCGGAGCGCAGGCAGAGGGTTGCGAGATTCTAGAACTAACCTCTCCACTTTCTATTGTTTCAGATGGAGCTGGAAACGTGAGCGGTCTACTCGTCCAACCGCAGATTATTGGCGCTCCTAAGTGGGGACGTCCTGCTCCTCGTGCCTCGCAGGAAGAAACCAGAGTTGTTCCCTGCAATAAGGTGTATGTGGCTATTGGACAAGACATTGAGTATCAGAGCTTTGAGGCAATAGGCATTCCGGTACAGAAAAACAGAATTGTCACGGCTTCAGATGGCTCTATTAAGGGCTTCCCGGGCGTGTTTTCGGGTGGAGATTGCAAGTCTGGACCCTCAACGGTCATTAAAGCCATTGAGGCAGGCAAAGTTGCCGCTGCAAATATTGACCGTTCACTTGGGTGTGATCACAAAGTCACCCTTAATGTGGAGCTTCCATCGCTGAAGATTAAGGGGCTCAGGCAGTGCGGTCGCTGTGAGATGAAAGAAAGAGAATCTTCCGAGCGCGTGCATGATTGGAACTTGGTTGAGATTGGTCTGACCGAAGAAGAGGCTCACCAAGAAGCATCTCGTTGTTTGCGTTGTGACCACTTTGGCTATGGTGCCTTCAGAGGGGGAAGGAATCACCAATGGTAAACCTCATAATTGATGACTTTGAACTCTCCGTTCCTGAAAACACAACTATTTTGGACGCCGCCCGCTCCGTTGGACTTGCAATCCCCACCTTATGTTTTCTCAAGGACATCAACGAGGTAGGAGGCTGTCGTGTTTGTGCAGTTGAGGTAGAAGGCGCAGATCATCTTGTGGCATCTTGTACCACGGTTGTTGCTGAAGGCATGGTAGTAAAAATAAACAGTGCAAAGGCGCGAGAAGTTCGTAGGACAAACGTGCAACTTCTGCTTTCTCAGCACGATTCTGAGTGTACCAGTTGCGTGCGTTCACAGAACTGTTCGCTCCAGTCTCTTGCAAATGACCTGGGAATTTATTCAAATCCTTACGAAAAGAAGCTTCCTAACGAGAAATGGAATACGTCGCTCCCACTTATTCGCGACAACAATAAGTGCATCAAGTGCCTTAGATGTATTCAGGTGTGTGAGAAGGTCCAGACGCTTGGTGTATGGGATATCTCTAACAGGACCATTCACGCATCTATTAATGTTCGAGGTAAAAAGACTATCCAAAAGTCCGGCTGTGTTATCTGCGGTCAGTGCGTAGTTAACTGCCCAACAGGCGCACTGAGAGAACGCGACGATACCGAGCGTGTACTTAAGGCGATTGATGACCCGCAGAAGATTACGCTCATTCAAATTGCTCCTTCTGTGCGAACTTCATGGGGAGAAGAACTTGGATTGCCTCGAGAAGAAGCAACGGTAGAGCGCCTAGCGGCATGCCTAAGAAAGATTGGCTTTGATTACATTTTTGATACTGATTTTGCGGCGGACCTTACCATCATGGAAGAAGCAACTGAGCTTATCCATATGCTTTCCGATGGTAAGGAGCATAAGTTTCCGCTCTTTACCTCATGCTGCCCTGGTTGGGTACGGTTTGTGAAAGCTCGCTATCCAGAGTTTTTACCACAGCTTTCTTCCGCTAAGTCTCCTCAGCAAATGTTTGGGGCTATTGCAAAGAGTTACTACGCAGAAGCCCTAGCAGTTGACTCAAAAGATATCTACTCGGTTTCTGCCATGCCCTGCATTGCAAAGAAAGAAGAAGCCGCGTATCCGTCAATGAACAGCGCAAATGGGCAGGACCAAGACGTTGATACCGTTCTTACGGTCAGAGAGCTCTGTCGCATGATCAAAGCTGCTCACATTGATGTGGCACAAATCGCGGAAGAACCGCTGGACACGCCTCTGGGCTTTGGATCTGGTGCAGGCACCATCTTTGGCACTACAGGTGGCGTTATGGAGGCGGCGCTCCGAAGTGCCTACAACTTTGTTACTGGAGAAAATCCCAGCGTAGATACGTTTGAAACCATTCGTGGCGAGAAGGGCTGGCGAGAAGCAGCCTTTGACCTACCTGGTAAAAAGCTCAACATAGCTATTGCTCACGGACTTAAAAACGCTTCTGAGCTGCTGGAGGCAATTTCAGCGGGAACTGCATCATACGATTTTGTTGAAGTGATGGCTTGTCCTGGTGGATGTGTTGGCGGCGGTGGACAGCCAATTCACGATGGATGTAATAGTGCTCCAGACAGAATGGAGGTTTTGCGCACATTAGACAAAGACGCCCAAGTCAGATTCTGCCACGAGAACCCTATGATTATTGCCTGTTATGACAACTATCTTGGAGAACGTGGGTCCAAGCGCGCACATGAGTTGCTCCACACCGACCACACAGCCTGGAGTTTGGTGTAGGGAAGAAAATGTACCAATGGCACTAAAATCCGCCCTAGAGCAGGACTTATGAGAAATCCTCAGGAGAGACATCCTCAATAAACTGGCGGAACTCCTCAAGCTCTTGGGCCTGAACGTCCTTCTCGACATCAGTAAAATCTGGAGCAGCGGCAATTTCTAGAACGCTCTCGTCAGCAAAGATGGGAGCGTTTGTTCTTACTGCCAGAGCAATTGCGTCTGACGGACGAGCATCCACGTAGATATGCTCTCCCTCTTTAGAGATGAGCTCAATTTGCGAGAAGAATGTGGTGCCGCGGACGCCAACAATGCGCACACTTTTAATATCTGCGTCCAGAGAATCAAGAACGGAGCGGAGAAGGTCATGCGTGAGCGGTCTCTGGGTAGACTCTTGATCTATGCCAAGGCTGATAGCGGATGCCTCAATGTTGCCAATCTTGATAGGAAGACTTAAGGAAGAGACGCCGCGTGGGTCATGAAGACGCAGGACAATAACGGAAGAGATTGGTCCTCCTCCGACAACAACTGTCTGTATGTCCATACGTTTTAGTGACACAAAAACTCCAAAAAGCACGCCATGTATCAATCTTTGGGCAGATAGTCTACGACTCTATGTTCTGCTTTCATACCCAATTTCAAGAAACTTTAAAACAAAACAAAAAAAGTGTTGACCTACGAGAAGTATGGAGGTATTATTTTTCCCTGCGTTGGGCCTGTAGCTCAGTTGGTCAGAGCGTCCGGCTGATAACCGGGAGGTCACAAGTTCAAACCTTGTCAGGCCCACCACTTTATGTGACAATAGTCACCCCAACGTTAGCCGAGTCGCCGTTGGGGTGATTATTAAAACCTTCTGGGCCCAACCAGAAGTCAGTACGGGGAATTAGCTCAGCTGGGAGAGCGCGGGCTTTGCAAGCCTGAGGTCAGGGGTTCGATCCCCCTATTCTCCACCAAATGTTCAAGGCCAGGGATTTTGTCCCTGGCCTTTTTGCTTTAGTTATTTTTCAAAATAGCACTCAAAAAAGATACGGTTGCGCCATAAAACATACCGATGACCGTTATTTTTACCCACTTATCGAATAGTTACATGTTTTTACAACAAACATGAGTAGGATTTACACAGGAGTATGTTCTTTTCATTGGCACTGTGGAAAACCACAAGGAGAGAAAAGAGTTCTTATGTCAAATCTTACGCGTCGTAACTTTTTTGGTGTAAGTGCAGTTGTAGCAGGTTTGGGTATCACTGCCTGCAAAAAGTCTGATTCAGATGCTGGTGAGAAGAAAGAATCTGACACCAACTCTACAGACACTGTTGGTGCTCCAGAAGAGCTGGTAAAGGCTGCAAAAGAAGAAGGTAAGCTTATTGTTTACGGCTCCTGCGAAGAGGAATATCTAAACGCAGTATGTAACAACTTCAAGAGTCTGTATGGCATTGATGTTCAGGCACAGCGCCTGTCAACTGGCGAGGTTGCTGCAAAGATTGAGGAAGAGAACGGCCATCCATCAGCAGACGTTTGGTTTGGTGGCACAACCGATCCTTACAATGTCACCTCCTCAAAGGGTCTTCTTGAGCAGTACGAACCAAAGAATGCATCTCACCTCATTTCCGATAAGTTCAAGAGCACTAATAAAGACTGGTACGGAATTTATAAGGGCATCCTTGGTATTCTGTATGATAAGGAAGAGCTACAGCGTCTTAAGCTCGATGTGCCTCAGGACTATAAGGACCTTATCGATCCTAAATATAAGGGTCTTATTTGGTCTTCCAACTACAATACTGCTGGTACCGCAAAGTTGATTATCAACACCGTTATTCAGAAGTACGGTCACGATCAGGGTATTCAGTATCTTGTTGACCTTGATAAGAATATTGCTCAGTACACCAAGAGTGGCTCTGGTCCTTCCAAGGCTATTGGAGCCGGTGAGTGCACCATCGGAATTGGTATGCTCCATGATGGTATTTATCAGATTGTTGACCAAGAGCATGAGAATGTTGGTCTTCAGATTCCAAGCTCTGGTGCATCATACGAGGTTGGTGCAACCGCAATCTTCAAGGGCGCAGCACATCCAAACGCCGCTAAGCTCTGGATTGAGTATGCATTGTCCCCAGCATGCGTCGATCTTGCTCAGAAGAATGGTTCTTACCAGTTCTTGGTAATTGACAACGCAAAGCAGCCTGAGATTGCAACTGAGTACGGTCTTGATCCAAACAACGTCATGGACTACAACTTCGAAGATGCTAAGAAAAACACCGAGCAGTATGTTAAGGACGTTATGGAAGCTCTTGGTGGCGGAGATAGCCGCTTCAAGACGGAGTAAAACCAACGCCAGCAAGCAAACAAACAAACAATGCTGTTGCTCAAGGTCTGAGTGGCAGATTATACTGGGCAGGCAGAGATCTGCCTGCCCAGTTCCACATAGAGCTTTGCGTATAGGTTTAGTGTTTCAGAGTTAGGACCAGCATGGCAAAATCCCAGAGCGCTCGACTTGAGCGAAAAAAGCTCCTTGGCGATCCAATTTTGATAACGACCATTGTCGTTCTTATCGCCTTCTTAACCCTTTTTATTCTGTATCCTCTTGCCATTCTTATGGTTGACTCTGTAGTCTCCGATAACGGGATTACCTTTGATGTGTTTACGCGCATCTTAGCTATGCCTTCATTTGATCGCGCAATTACCAATACCCTCAGAGTTGGTTTTGCGGTAGGCATTTTATCAGCGCTTATTGGTCTTCTTTTTGCGTATGTTGAAGTGTACGTAAAGCTTCGTACAAAGTTTATGACAGGCCTTTTCCGCGTGGTTTCCATGCTTCCTGTTGTTTCTCCACCTTTTGTACTGTCCCTTTCCATGATTATGATGTTTGGTAAAAAAGGCCTGATTACCCGCGGTCTTTTGGGAATTTTTGACAACAACATCTATGGCTTCTGGGGCATCTTTATTGTCCAGACTATGTCGTTTTTCCCTGTGTGTTACATGATGCTTAAGGGCCTGCTTAAAAATATTGATCCATCCCTTGAAGAAGCAGCACGTGACATGGGTGCAAGCCGCTGGAAAGTATTTACCAGCGTTACACTTCCTCTTATTTTGCCTGGCCTAGGCAATGCTTTTCTCGTCTCATTTATTGAGTCGATTGCAGACTTTGCAAATCCAATGATTATTGGTGGCTCCTACGATACCCTGGCAACAACTATCTACCTGCAGATTACAGGCGCGTACGACAAGCAAGGCGCGGCTGCTATGGCTGTTGTTCTTCTTTCCATTACGCTGCTTATGTTTGTTGTTCAGAAGTTTGTACTGGAAGCAAAGAGCACGTCTACACTTTCGGGCAAAGCAACGCGAGCTAGGATGCTTATTACAGACAACTCAGTTCGCATTCCACTTACCATTCTTTGCGCGTTGGTTGCTCTCTTTGTTATTGGCATGTACCTCTGCGTTCCTTATGGTTCGTTTGTTCGTTCCTGGGGCTCAAATTACGAGTTAACTACTAAATGGTTTGAGCAGGTATTTACCAAGTACCACGGCTTGCAGGCGTTTAGCGACTCGTTTATGCTTTCGCTTATTGCAGCGCCAATCACTGCTCTGCTTTCGATGATTATTTCTTATCTGGTAGTAAAACGTCGCTTCCGTGGCCGTGGTTTTATCGAGGCTGTATCCATGCTTGCTATGGCAGTCCCTGGTACGGTTTTGGGCGTTGGCTATATTCGCGGTTTCTCAAGCGGCGTTATGCACACAGGATTTTTGCAAGGCCTGTATGGCACAGGACTTATCCTGATTATTGTCTTTGTCGTGCGTTCGCTTCCTACAGGAACACGCTCGGGCATCTCGGCACTTCGACAGATTGATAAATCAATTGAGGAGTCCGCATATGACATGGGCGCCGACAGCTTTACGGTATTTATGACCGTTACGTTGCCGCTGATTAAAGATTCGTTCTTGTCTGGCTTGGTAACGGCGTTTGTCCGCTCCATCACCGCAATTTCTGCAGTTATCCTCTTGGTCACACCAGAGTTCCTGCTCATCACCGTTCAGATTAATGAGTTTGCTGGTAAGGGTTCATATGGTATGGCCTGCGCCTTTGCAACAATTCTGATTGTTATTACCTATGGCTCGGTATTGCTTATGAATTGGGCCATCAAACACTTTGGCACCAGCCGAGCACTCAAGGAGGAGTAACACATGGCTACAGAGAAAAAAGGCGTTCGCCTTGAGCACATTTCCAAGATTTATCAGGATCAGAAGACTGGAAAAGACTTCTACGCAGTTCAAGACGCTAACATCACTATTGCACCTGGTGAGTTTGTTACGCTGCTTGGCCCTTCTGGCTGCGGAAAGACCACTATTCTGCGCATGATTGCTGGTTTTGAGAGCCCTGATGAGGGAAAGATCTTCCTTGGCGATGAGCAGATTGATGAGCTTACTCCAAACAAGCGCGATACCGCTATGGTGTTCCAGAGCTATGCGCTACTTCCTCACTACAACATCTTCGATAACGTTGCTTACGGCCTTAAGCTGCGCAAGATGGACAAGAACGTAATTCGCGAGAAGGTCCTTCACATCCTTGGTCTTGTTGGACTTGAGGGCATGGAAGAGCGCATGACCAACCAGCTTTCTGGTGGTCAGCAGCAGCGTGTTGCTTTGGCACGTGCTCTGGTTATTGAACCAAGCGTGCTCCTCTTTGACGAACCTCTTTCAAACCTTGATGCGAAGCTCCGCGTTGACATGCGTAACGAGATTCGTCGTATTCAGCAAGAGGCTGGCATTACCGCCATCTACGTCACACATGACCAGTCAGAGGCAATGGCACTTTCAGACAACATCATCATTATGAAAAAGGGTGTTGTGGACCAAGTTGGCGATCCTCAGACGGTTTACTATCATCCAGCAGACGAGTTTGTTGCAGACTTTATTGGTGAGTCAAACTTCCTGCATGCAACCATTGCAGACAAGCTTGATTCTGAGACTGCACTTTGCCGCTTTGAGGGCCATGAGTTTGAGGCCAGCGGATGTTCTCACCTGGACAAGGGTAAGGAATGCTGCATTGTTCTTCGTCCAGAGTCTGCACGCCTTGCTGACAAGGGGACACTTGCCTGTGAGGTAGTTCTCTCTCGATTCATGGGCCACTACCAGAACTACCACGTTATGGTAGGTGATACTCTCATCAAGATTACGGACTTCAATCCTCGTACCCACAAGATTTACAACGTTGGTGACCACGCCTTTGTTGACTTCACCAAAGATGAGGTCCACGTTCTGTAAGCGCTTTGGTTAAAGCAGTAACGTATGGCGAGAAGATCCATTGATCTTCTCGCCATTTTTGTCAGATGGTTGATTTGAGCCAGTTTAGTTTGCAGGTGAGCAGCTTGTGATCGGGCTCAAGCGAGGGATCCTTGATTCTTTTAAGGAGCATCTTGCAAGCTGCGTAACCCTCTTCGTAAACAGGTTCAACAATGGTAGAAATACTTTTAGCAGGTAAATCGGTCCAATCAGTGTTGTTGAATCCCAACAGGCCAACTTGCTTTGGAATTACTGTCTCGTAGGATTGCAAGGCATTATAGACACTTTTAAGAGCCCATTGATTTGGTACAAATACCAGCGTTTTCTTTGACGGAAGAATGTGATTGTTGAGCCACTGCGTGATGTCAGAGATAGAGAGTGTATTTTGCTCCATAGTGAGACGTTCATGAGGTTTATTTGAGGCCTCTAAGGCATCGGTGAAGCCAGACTCTCGTTCAATTCTGGTACGACCTTTTGGCTCTCCGCCAATAATCAAAAAGTTTTCGTACCCATGTTCAACGCAGTGGGTTGCAGCCGAATAAACGCCGTCGTAGAGATTACT
>CALBBS010000194.1 GCA_937926845.1 uncultured Atopobium sp.
CCCACAGGAACAAACCACCCTCTGGCTTAGTCCAGGTAACGTCTTTGGGGAAGAACTCCGCAAGCGCAGCCAGCATGGCATCTTTTCTCTCTTTATAGCGAGACTTAGACACCTCAAGGGCCGCCTGCCAATCAACTTCATTGAAGTAGTGCTCGGCAAGAATCATGTTGAAAGGGCTGGTACACAGGTCAGAGCCAGACTTAGCAAGGTTGATGCGCTCAAGGAAGTGACGAGGTGCAACCATCCATGCAAGACGCAGTCCTGGGGCAAAAATCTTTGAGGTAGTTCCCAGATAAATGACATTTTGATCAAGCGTCTTAAGGCGTGTTAGATCTTCTCCCTCAAAGCGAATAAGACCATAGGGATCATCCTCAACAACAGGGATGTTGTACTGGTGAGCCAGCTCAAGAAGGCGCAGACGCCTTGGCATAGACATGGTGATGCCGGCAGGATTGTTAAAGTTAGGAATAACGTAGATGAACTTAGGCTTTTTACCTTGGCTTGCAAGCTCTTTAAGCTTTGCCTCGAGAAGATCTGTCCTAATGCCCTCTTCATCCATATCAATGGTGTGAACAGTAGGCTCATACGCGGAAAATGCCTGGAACGCACCAAGATAGCTTGGACCCTCACAGATAATATCGTCCCCTGGGTTAAGAAAGACACGGCCCAAGAAATCAAGCGCCTGCTGAGAACCAGAAGTCAAAATCATCTCATCAGGATCAGCCTCGACGCCCTGAGCAGCTAAAATCTTGCAGATGGTCCTTCTGCACTCAATACGGCCATCAGAGTTGCCGTACTGGAGAGACCTAAGTCCCTCAACAGCAACGCAGCGTCGAGCGCACTCTGCAACCTGATCAAGTGGCAGCGAAGAAATATCCGGCAGACCACCAGACAGCGCAATGACACCTGGACGAGACAGAGCCGCAAACAAATCTCGTACTTCGCTCTTTCGCATGGTTTGAACGCGATCTGCGTACAGATCACCCCACTGATCAAACGAGATTCTGCTGTCATCCATAGAACTCTTACTCCTTACAAGCCATCTTTGGGCAAAAATTGTGCCGAAAAGATGTACTTATTGTTTTAGGACGTAGTCTTTTTAGTATCGCTCAAATATCAATAAATTACAGGGTAAAATATGGCGCATACGCTAAACGGTTTCTGTTGACCGTTAAAGTAACTGGTCACACCTATTTTTTGTAGAGAGGATTTTTATGGACAGCGCACATAACACTGTTGAATTGAACGCAGCGCTTTCAAATCCCCGCGATGATATCGCTAAACTTGATGAACTTGAGAAGAAGCTCTTTGCTCTCAACTATGCAGCTAATGAGATTGGCTCTTTTGGACCATGCATTGATCCAAAAAAGGCTGCTGAAGAGCGCGGAGAAGCCCTGGCAATCCTTGGCGAGCAGGTCCAGGAGACCCTCTGTGATCCTGCTGTTGGCGCACTGCTTGATAGACTTCACGAGAATCGCGCACTCCTTGATGAGACTCATCGCGCACAAGTTAAAATTCTTCGTCGCGATAGAAGCCAGCTGGTAGATGTACCTGTTGAACTTCAGAGTAACTTTGTTCGTCTTACCACAGAGGCTAATGAGGTCTGGGAGCAGGCAAAGAACAGTGATGACTGGTCACTCTTTGCGCCAAAGCTGGATAACTTAATTGAGCTTCGCAAAGAGATGTGCCAGGCACGCGATGCTTCCAAAGATCCATATGACCTCTTACTCAGCGATTTTGAGCACGGTACCAATAGAGAGTTCTACAACACCTTCTTCAATAATGTTAAAGAAGTGGTAGTTCCCCTAGTTGCTGATTGCATGGCTTCTAAGCGCCAACCAAGCACCAAACCTCTTGAGGGTAAGTTTGATGTCAACCGTCAATGGGACCTTGCAAAAGACCTGGTAAAGCTCCAGGGTCTTGACGAGGACGCTTATTGGCTTGGCAAAACTGAGCACCCTTACACCGGTGGCCCTGGTATTGGCTTTGTCATGGTTGCCAGCCACGCTTACGAGAATAACGTTCTCTCCAATGTCTATTCCATGCTGCATGAGAACGGTCATGCCCTCTACGAGCAGGGCATTAACTGGGAGTACCGCTTTACCTCTCTGAGCACCGGTACTTCTATGGGCATGCACGAGTCTCAGTCCAGGTTCTTTGAGAACTATGTTGGACTTTCTGAGGCATTTGCCGAGCCTCTGATACAGCTTATGCGCAAGCACTTCCCTGGTCAGCTGAATCGCGTTACTGCCTTCCAGCTCTTCTCGGCAGCTAATAAGGTACAGCCAAGTCTCATCCGCACTGAGGCGGACGAGCTCACCTATCCTCTGCACATCCTCATCCGTTATGAAATGGAGCAGGCGCTCCTTTCTGGCGAGATTTCCGCAAAGGATGTCCCAGCTCTTTGGGCCGAGAAGTACAAGCAGTACCTGGGCGTTACGGTTCCAAACAACACAGAAGGCGCTCTTCAGGATGTTCACTGGTCATGGGGTGAGTTTGGCTACTTCCCAACCTACGCGCTCGGTAGTGCTTACGGTGCGCAGTACAAGCACGCCATGATTGCTGAGGGTATGGACTTTGATGCTGTCTGCGCGTCTGGAGACCTTACTCCTATAAGGGAGTGGCTGGGTAGCCGTATTTGGACTTGGGGTCGCGCAAAGGACTCCAAGGAGCTTATCTTGGGGGCATGCGGTGAGCCATTTGACGTCCACTACTACACCAAGTATCTAACTGACAAATACTCTCGCATCTATGGTCTAACCAGCGCATAAGCGCACACCATAGTCGTGAGTGGAAATATCTGTCTTCTACCAATTTAACGAAAGGGATGAAATGAAAAAGTTTATTGAGGAGTTTAAAGAGTTTATCCAGCAGGGTAATGTCATGGACATGGCTATTGGTATCATCATTGGTGGCGCATTTACTGCTATTGTTACCTCTCTTGTCAATGACATCATCAACCCGTTTATTAAGCTGATCTCTGGTGGCGGTACCGAGGTTTCTGGTCTTTCCATCCCAGTCCCTGGCACTCAGAACGGCATTGACTTTGGTGCATTCATCAGCGCAATCATCAACTTCCTGATTATTGCATTCATTGTCTTCTGCATGGTTAAGGCTCTCAACAAGTTCAAAGAAGCATCCAAGCTGAAGAAAGAAACTGTTGAAGAAGCAGCAGCTCCACACTGCCCTCACTGCCTTGAAGAGGTTAAAGAAGGCGCAACTCGCTGCCCACACTGCACTGGCGAGATTGCAGGCGGCGCTCACGCTGCATAAGCTTTACATCAAGCTCTACATCACCGTCCTTTTACGCACGTAAAAGTTGGCAAAGAAAAAGCAGGCATATCATATGCCTGCTTTTTTGTTAATAAAAGAAACCAGAAAAGGCTGGGCTATTTCTTGCCTGAGCCGCCCTTGCCGCCGCCACCGTTTCCGGATGAGCTACCGCCATTTCCTGAAGAGCTACCACCATTACCAGAACCAGAAGAAGTAGGAGTTACTAGCTTATAGCCACCCTTACCATCTGGCTGCCAAGGGAACTCTGCCTTTGGTGGATACTCATATTTAGCCCAATCATCCTCACGGTGATTAAGGAGGGCAAACTTAAGAGTATATCCAGGAGCATCAATACTGAGAAGCCTTTTATTTTCCGCAGTAGTGTATAGAACAGACTTAGATATCTGTTCAGTTTCTGAAAAGCCCTGAGCAAGAATGGGGAAAGAAAGTCCATCTGCCGAAGGCTCTTCTGCAACAATCTGAATAGGAGAAACGTTACCGTCTGGATAGAACAGTGCAGCATTTCCATCCTTATGAGCAGAGAAGGTATACGCTCCGCCAGAACCCTTATTCATAGACTCAATCTGATCACTGGTCAAATCTTCTTTAGAACCATCTGCATAGTGCAAACCATAGAGATAATACGTACCAGGAATAGTGGCAGCAAAATTGACTACCTGTCCATCAATATAAGCTATCTGTGAAGTATCGTCTGGATTGTCAGAAAGTTTTTTGAAATTAAATGTAATTTCGCTCGGAGCATCACTGTACTTCAGATAGTTGTTGTCGTCCTTATCAAAAGTCATAGGGACACTATCGCCATCATCATAATTACATTGAATGACAATACTTCCTTTTGCTTCCCACTTACCATTATTCTTCACGCCTTTAAAATTATGCATAAAGAAGCTACCGTCTTCTTTGAAGGAATAGTAGAGAACGGTTCCATCGTTATAGCCCTGATTAAGCATGCCACCATGGTCAAAGGTTTTGCCTTCCTTTGATCCACCTTTAGTTCCCACACCATCGTCAACACACCAGACGCCAGTAATAATCTTAGAAAGATCTCCGGTTAGCGTTGGATTATCTGGAATCTCTTCAAGCTTCACAAAATCTGACTGAGAAGGCGTATCCCCAGTACCGTCTTGACCGCCATTCTGAGGATCTTGACCAGCTCCACCAAGAATAGAATCAGGGTTTAAGATTGCCTGCATTACGTCACTATTACAAGCAGCAAGGGTACTAGCGGCACCTCCCGCGGCTAATCCAGTAAAAGCACGACGAGTCATCTTCTTTTTGTTCATACGTCCCTCCTATAAGCGTATGAAATACTTAATTTTTTATATTCTACTAGAAATGAATCAAATGCTACAAATTAACCTGCATTCGACTTATGTATCATCCTATTTTGTATGAGGAAGATGAGAGGTAATCAATGTCATGGTGCCCGTAAAGCGCAGGCTACCAGAAGATGCAGGTGCAATAAAATGCGAGCCCTTGCAAATCCTATGCTCTAATCCGCCGTCTCCGTCAACGCTGACAGTTCCTTCTCCCCCAATAACACTTACGCACATAAAAGGCCATGGCTGTGCTACCGTCTTTGAACCCTCAATCTCATATCTCTCTACCGAGAAATACTTGCAGCTCATAAGCTCCGTAACCCCGTCAATTTCTGGAGCAGTGATTTCTCCTGAGGTTGGAGCTTTCTGAGCGTAATTAATAACCTCTAAGCTCTGTGCCAGATGCAGATCGCGAGGCTTACCATCATCACCTAAGCGATCATAGTCATAGACACGATACGTAACATCAGAGCTCTGCTGTGTTTCAAGAATGAGTGTGCCCGTTCTAATAGCATGAACGGTTCCAGGATCAATTCTAAAGAAGTCGCCTGGCTTAATTGGTACGTAATTGAGCAGCTCAGCCCAGTTTCCCTGTTCAACCATGGCAGCAAACTCCTCTTTTGAGGAGGCGTTTTGCCCTACAACAATATCGCCGTTTTCTTTTGCATCAAGAATGTACCAACACTCAGACTTTCCCAGAGAGCCATTCTCGTGCTCTGCCGCGTATTGGTCATCTGGATGAACCTGAACAGAGAGGTCATCTTTTGCATCAAGAATTTTAATGAGAAGTGGGAAACGGTCTCCCTCTGCATTACCAAAAAGCTCTCGATGCAGTGACCAAAGCTCAGAAAGAGTTTTTCCAGTATATGCACCAGAGGCAACTTCACAGTCTCCGTTAGGATGTGCACTGATTGCCCAGCACTCTCCTACTGAGCCTTCGGGGATGTCATAGCCATACTCTTCAGCAAGTCTTCTTCCACCCCAAATTTTGTTGTGAAAAAGAGGTTTTAAAAAGATAAAGTCGTTATATGACCTGTCTGTGTTCTTATCTAAATCTAGCATCGTAGCTCCTTATATACAGTGCATACATGCTTTTCTAATAGCTAACAACTCTATAGTCTAACGGATTCTAATAGCTCAACACTGACTCATTTAACTGCTTTTGACTGGGTTTCTCGCTAACAAAAAAGGCTCAGCCAAAAAGCTGAGCCTTTGCAGTCAACGAACTAAGTAAAACTTAGAACATAACGTTGAAGGAATCCATACTGTAGTCAGAACCATACAGAGCAAGGATGGTACCACGAACAGTTGCGGATGCATCCATCTTTACACCTGGATCAAAGTATGCAAAGCCCTTGGTAGTTGCGTTAGGAGCTGCGTTAACAAACAGGTTCAGCTCATCTTTAC
>CALBBS010000195.1 GCA_937926845.1 uncultured Atopobium sp.
GAATCGTTTTTCTCGCCCAAAGAACAAGCTTTCTAAGCAGCTTGCAAACACTGCAGAGTCGCTTGAAGAGATGGGAGAGACCTTGGCTGAGCACCAGGATGCTGCCGCAGATATCGCAGTCGCAGATGTTGCTGAGGAAATTGCTGCTCAAAGCGGACAGGATTCTGACGCTCTGTTAGCCTCTACCAAGAAGCGCAAGTCGTTTAGAAATGTGGCAATTGCTGGTGGCGTTGTGGCTGGTGCTGCTCTTGGTTTAGCTGCATACGGTGCTTATTCTATTGCTCCTCGCAAGCAAAATGATCGCCTGCTCCTGGAACGCTGGCACGAGATTGCTCGTCATCGCTATGCTCACCGTGGTCTCTACAACAACGAGGCAGGCATTCCAGAGAACTCCCTGCTTGCTTTCCGCGCAGCTGTCGAGAAGGGCTTTGGCTCCGAGGTTGATGTTCACCTGACCGCAGACAACAAGCTGGTAGTTGTTCACGATTCAGCACTTGATCGTCTCTGTGGCGTACAGAAGATTGTTGAGGAGTCCACACTGGAGGAGCTTCGTGGTTTGAGGCTTCTTGCTACCGATGAGCAGATTCCAACATTTGAGGAAGTCCTTGAGGTTTATGCATGGAGTGGCTCCGGTGAGCTACCTGCACCTTTGATTATTGAGGCTAAGACGCGCAACAATAACGCTGAGCAGCTGACAGAAAAGATTATGCAGGCTCTTGATCTTCGTCCTGTTCGTGCATGCATCGAGAGCTTTGATCCTCGCGTTTTGCAGTGGCTGCGTCAGAACCGTCCTGAGATGCTACGTGGACAGCTTTCAGAGAATTTCTTGATTGACCGACAGACTAAGCATATGAACATTGCTACACGCGCTGGTGCTACAGCTCTCTTTGGTAATTCTGTTGGTCGTCCAGACTTCATTTCATACAAGTTTGAGGACCGCAAGAACCCCTTTGTTAAGCTGGCCTGCAATACCATGGGTGCACACCTCATTACCTGGACCGTCAGAAATGAGGAGGACATGATTGCCTCTGAGCTTGAGGGTGCTCCTGTCATTTTTGAGGGATTTGTTCCAACCCCGGCATCGCTGATCAGCTAGCTTTTTAATTGGCGAGAAGAACGTTTGGCTTAAACTACGGCCAAAATTTATAGGTTTATCTGGGACTCCACGGGTTTCTCGCCCGTGGAGTTTCTTATGAAAAGTTCTTTAAGATTGTCGTATGAATATATGTACATATATCAATTTAAGGAGTAGACTAGGCGTATCAACCTACCCGAGGAGGAGCTATGAGCTCGAAGACAAAGGTTAAGATTGCTCGCATTGTCTGTTCTGCTGTTTTACTAGTAGTAGCTTATGTAATTGAACACACCTTTAACCTGCAGCTTTGGCAGGCACTCTTGATCTATCTGTTGCCCTATGCTGTTGCTGGATACGATGTTGTGCTAGAGGCATGGGAGAGTATCACTGAGGGTGAGTGTTTTAACGAAGACCTGCTCATGACCATTGCTACTGTTGGTGCTTTGCTTATTGGCTTTGTTCCTAACGGCTCTCCTATGTTTGATGAGGCTGTTTTTGTCATGCTGTTCTTCCAGGTAGGTGAGGTGTTTGAGCACCTTGCTTCTGACAACAGCAAGAAATCAATTGCTAAGCTTATGGATATCCGTCCTGACAGTGCAACGGTTGAACGTGACGGACAGCTGCTTACTATCTCTCCAGAAGAAGTTGGGCTAGGAGAGATTATTGTGGTAAAGCCTGGCGACCGTGTCCCTGTTGACGCAGAAATCGTCGAGGGTTCTACCAGTCTTGATACCGTTGCTCTTACTGGTGAGAGCGTGCCTCGTGACGCAACGGTGGGGGATAACATTATTTCGGGCTGCGTAAACCTTTCTGGCGTGGTTCGTGCTCGCGTTACCCACCTCTTTGAAGACTCTACTGCTTCCCGCATTATTAAGCTGGTAGAGAGCTCAAACCAAAACAAGTCCAAGAGCGAGAGTTTTATTCGTCGTTTTTCTCGCGTGTATACTCCAGCAGTTGTTTACAGTGCCATTGCGCTGGCGTTTTTGCCACCACTGCTCTCAGGAGATTTTGTAGCTAACGCGTCTACCTGGGTTGTAAGGGCGCTCACCTTCCTTATTGCGTCTTGCCCATGCGCGCTGGTAGTTTCTGTGCCACTGTCCTTCTTCGGCGGCATTGGCGCCGCTTCAAAGGAAGGCATCCTGATCAAGGGTTCTGCATACATTGATACGCTTTCAACCCTTGATACCGTTGCATTTGACAAGACCGGCACACTGACCGAGGGTGTCTTTGAGGTCCTGGCTGTTCACCCTCAAACCATTGGCGAGAAAGACCTTTTGCACCTAGCCTCTCACGTTGAGATGCACTCCACGCATCCAATTGCTGCAGCTCTTCGTGCCGCCTATCCAAGCGAGGACGATGGTTGTGTTATCACGGACATCAAAGAAATTGCTGGTCAGGGCATCTGCGCTAACGTGAATGGTAAGAACGTCGCCGTTGGTAACTGCGCACTTATGGAGAGCGTAGGAGCTTCTTGGAAAGCGTGCGAAAACCACGGAACTATCATTCACGTGGCTGTTGATGGAACTTACATGGGCCACATTGTTATTTCTGACCGCGAACGAGCTGATGCTCCAGCAGCAATCGCTTCCCTCAAAAACGTTGGTGTATCTAAGGTTGTTATGCTCACGGGCGATAAACGCGACGTTGCAGAAGAGATTGCAGCTAAGATGGGCATCACCGAGGTTCGCTCTGAGCTGCTTCCACAGGATAAGGTAGCTGCAGTTGAAGGTCTTCTCGCCCAAAAGACTGCTGGTAAATCCCTTGCCTTTGTCGGCGACGGCATCAATGATGCACCTGTTCTTGCTCGCGCCGATGTCGGCGTTGCTATGGGCGTTTTGGGATCTGATGCTGCTATTGAGGCCGCCGACGTAGTTCTTATGGACGATAAGCTCTCTAAGCTCTCAAAGGCCGTAAAAATTGCTCGTCATACCTTGGGCATTGCAAAGCAAAATATTGTGTTTGCCATTGGTGTTAAGGTTGCTATTTTGATTCTTGCAGCCTTTGGTTTAGCTCCCATGTGGCTAGCGGTCTTTGGAGACACGGGCGTTATGGTGCTTGCAGTTCTTAATTCCACCAGAGCCCTGAATATTAAGTCAATCAAGTAAAAGAGGCCAAGGTTGCTTGCCTAAAAAGGAGCGCTCGCAAAGGAGCGCTCCTACAAAGGTTATTTTCACAAACGGCTGTTTCTACACAGAGCCGACTACAAATTACCGAGCCTTTTTACGAAGTCTACGAGCACGGTTTGCAAGATTGCGGACCGTGCTTTCCATGCCATGAGGAACGTAGGTTAGTGACTCTAAATCTTCTGGAAGGTAGTCAACAAGACTGACAGGCTCTGTGGGTGTGAAATCTGCTGGTACAGGACCCGGAGCAATTAGGTAGGCATGAACCTTAGCGCCCTGGGCGCCAAGTTTTTGTTCGTACTCACTAGGAACATCGTGAGGAAAATCGTTTTGAGCATCTCGCGTTTTCCAAATAAAGTTGTATCCAGCAACTTCAACTTGCTCAAGAGAAAAATCAAAAAGTGGCTGGCTATCCGTTTTAAGACGAACAACGCCCTCTTTAGTGAGAACATTTCTGTACTGCATAAGACGTTCAGCATCAGTGAGACGCAACTTTGCCTGCCTGATCCGAGGAAATGGTGCAGGGAAATTGAGGTAAATAACAGAGACTTCTTCTGGCGAGAAGTATTCATCAATCTTCATGCCGGTACCAGGAACTACGATAGCGTTAGGCACTCTTGCTTCATACATTGTTTTAGCAGCATATGAAATACAGATAGGTTCTGTATCAATGGCTACAAAAAGCACGTTAGGATTTGCCTTAGCTTGAGCGGCAGTAAAAGATCCCTTGCCGCAGCCAAGGTCTACACGGACCTCAGAGAAGGGAACATGTCCCTCAGCAGTAATTGGCGCACACGCAGAAGCCCACGTACCTCTCAAAGCCTCTGGATGAGGCTCAATAACGCTGGAATACGCCTCTAAGCGCTCTTCCAGAACAAAGTTTTTAGGCAAACGTGCATGTAGTGCGCGCAAAACAACTCCTCAAAAGCAGGCAAAATCAGCGTTTCTTTACAGAAGCTGATCAAGCGTTTCTCCGTACGAAGGTAGGAATTCTGTCACAAAATCGCGCACTTCTGGAAGAGAATCTGCTAAATCTTCAACAACTCCACGAGTTGAGGCTTCAGCGGTAATAAATTCTGAGTTTCCAGACTGAGCCTCCTCAATACACTTAATAAGTGCTGCAATCTTATCTGCAGCTTTAATAAGCTTTCTAAGATAAGCTTCACTCTCTGAAGCCTCAGCGCTGTGAGTAAGCACCTGAGCATAGGCATCTTGCAGGTCTTCTGGCAGTGTGGAGAGAATGGTTTTCTCGGCACGTGCTTCTACCTGATGATACGCATCTCTAATCTCTGAATTAGCATACTTTACAGGCGTGGGCATGTCTCCGGTGATAATCTCTGATGCATCGTGATACATACCAATAAGAGCCGCGCGATCTGCGTCAAGATTTCTGTGGTAGCGCACGTTTGCAATAGTTGCTAAGCAGTGAGAAATAACGGCCACGTCAAGGGCGTGTTCAGCAAGACTTTCTGAGCGAGAATTGCGCATAAGCGACCAGCGCTCAATGTAGCGCATGCGAGAAATAAGTGCAAAAAAGCTGGACTGCGACGAAGAATTCTGAGACATTGCCCCTCCTTAATTTGTTTTCTCAACCTTACCACGGATACCGGACAAAAACTGTTTTGACACAACTATGCAATGTAGTCATAGCAAATATGAAGTAATCAAATACTTTAGATGTTTATATGAAATTATTGATATCTGAACATCCGTTCATGGGTATTTTTGCCCCGCTTACCGGCAACCATGGCTAACTTATTCCAAAGGAGTTAACCCGGGCTTACTATGCAAGTAAACCTCGTCCGTTTAAAAGAAGTGAGCGGACAACAAAGGAAGGATGGGAAACATGAGTAAGTATGCTTTTGTAGGCGGCAAGCTCGTTGACGGTACTGGCGCTGCACCAGTTGAGGACTCCCTTGTCCTTATCGATGACGACAAGATTACCTATGCTGGTCCTCGTAAAGAGGTCCCAGAGGGATATGAGGTACGTGACGCATCTGGCCATACCGTAATGCCTGGTCTTGTTGATACACACCTGCACTTCTCCGGCAACCTGACCGACAACGATAACGACTGGGTTATCGAGT
>CALBBS010000196.1 GCA_937926845.1 uncultured Atopobium sp.
GTGACTTCAGTAGCTGCTGCTTCGGTAGTCGCTACACCGTCTACGTCTACCGTGCCCGCCACGCAATCCGACTCAAAGAGTTTCTCGACACCGGACGCATCAAAAACGTAACCATCTGGATGTAGATTGACGCCATCGCACGAGGTCATACGCACGTAAGCTGGTCGTGGATGCTTTGCAAGCTCCATGAGCGTGGCCGCAAGCTGGGCGTTATCGACTGGACTGAATACGGAAAGTCCTGGGATGGTCCTGGTGACCGCAATGTCCTCCACCGCCATGTGAGAAGGTCCTGTAGCTGCGGATTCGCAGCCAGCAGCAACACCTACAAGCACCACGGGCGACTTCATCATGCCAAGGTTGACTCGAATCTGGTCGAGCGTTCGTGAGGTCGCAAACGTGGCATAACACGGCGCAAAGACGTGAAAGCCCTCATTTGCGCAGGCAGATGCCACTTCAATAAGGTTTTGCTCTGCAATTCCACACTGGATGTAGCCGTCTGGTCGAAGCTCTCGAAAACGATCCAGGTTCAAACGACGACCATAGTCGGCAACGGCAACAGTTAGCAGCTCGTCATCCTCGGCAAGCTTACCCATAACCCAGCCGAACACTTCTTTTGTATTCATACCCGCAAGCATCTGCGACTCTTCAGCCGAAATGTACGCTGGCTGCAAAGATGTATCTAGCATGAGCATGCCTCCTCTGCAACTTTTAGATCAAGCAATGCCTGCTCATAGAGGTCGTCCGTTACGCACGCGTCGTGGAACGAGACGTTATTCTCGGCAAATGAGAGTCCCTTACCCTTGATGGTATGCGCGATAATCGCGCGAGGCCTGGAAGTTTGCTGCTTAAGTGCGTCATACAGAGCAAGCACATCATGGCCATCTGCCTCGATGGACTCAAAGCCAAACGCATCAAATTTTCTTGCAATTGAGCCGGTATCCAAAATAAATGCGCAAGGGCCATCCAGCTGCATGCGGTTCTGGTCAACAATGACCGTCACGTTGGAGAGCTGGTTATGGCCGATAAACGCAGCACTCTCCCAAATGGAACCCTCATCGCACTCGCCGTCGCCTAAAATACAAAAAACGCGAGAAGTAAGATCTTTTCTGCGAAGGCTTAACCCCAGGCCAGCAGCGTAGCCCAGGCCCATGCCAAGGCTGCCACCAGAGATTTCAAAACCACGTTGAGGGTCTCGCAAAGGATGCTTAAAGAGAACAGCATCAGGTCCAAAAACTCCACGGTCAATATCTTCTTGAGAAATCATTCCTGCACGTAGAAGAGCCGGAAACAGCGCCAGCGATGTGTGAGCCTTAGAGAGAATCAAGCGGTCTCTGAGTTCCCACTCGCAATCCCTGTGGCCTACCTGCATAACCTTACTTAAAAGCACAGAGACTATATCTGCCACAGAACACGCGCCGCCAATGTGGAAGGGCGTTGAGCTGTAGCGATGTGCTAACTCGATAATGCCCCGACGCACCTCTAGCGCCTCGTGGCGCAAATCGAGTTCAAGCTGTTTACGCTGACTAGAGTCTATTTCTGCAGAAGCTAGCGATGCCTCCACGTGCTCTGACTGACGAACAGAAGAGATATCCAGAGGCCCAATAGAGCCATCTACCTGCTCTGACACACCAACAACGCTCTGGTGTGGAGCAAGCCAAGTTTGGCTCCACTCAATGCAATTACCGTCGGACAGCTCAATTACCTGCTCGAGTACAAGCAAAGCCTCGTTTGGGGAACACTGCAGGTAGTCGGCATGGTCTTTACCTGCAATTTGCGACTGATAGCGCATGCGAGAGCGCGCAATCTCTTTTTGAGATGTTCTTTCAACCGCGTCGAAGAGCGACTCATTCTCAAAGTCTGCTTCTTCAAGCTGAGGACAAACAAGCAGGTTAGACCATGATTCCTGGCAAACTACTGGTCTATCCGAGACGCTCCTGACACGACGCAAAAAGAGTACGTCAGAACCAATGGGAATCTCCAGGTGATCGGCAACGGCTTGATCTGCAGGAACTACCTGCTTAAACAGGACTTCGGTTCTATACTCAAAGCCGCCATCTCTGAGCGCGGCTGCAAATGAAAGCACGGTATTTCCTGCTGCATGACGAACAGTGTTAGAAATTACCTGTGTTGCTCGACCCTTTTGAGTAAGCAGCAAACCTTCTTTGACCAGGGACTGAATAGCTTTTCTGATGGTGCCCCTACTTACACCATACTGCGCCATAAATTCGGCCTCAGACGGAATATACGTTCCTGCCTTCCAATCTTCTGACAGGATTTTGACGCGCATCAAATCTGACAGCTGAACATGGAGAGGTGTGGCAGACGACGCATTAAGCCCTCCCCTGACCTGTGGAGATAGTGACTCTGCAGATACATCTTCAGAAACTAAAACCGGAAAAACTCCTGTCTCAAATGACATAGGTCCTCCGAAGTGAGTAAGAAATTAGTCATACATACGTTAAGTACAAGACAAGTAGTATACAAGTTTCTGAAAGAGAACAGAATAGGAGTTATATCAAAACTCAACAGCACACTTTTTGTCCCATTTTTGTCCCCTGAGCCAACTGATGAGTTAAGTTTTACCAGTTCAAGAGCTATATACTCTTCACGCTCAAAAACGCCTAATACTTAAATATTTTCCGAAAATACACAGCTAAAACGCTATTTATTCTGCAACAAAAGTGGTAGGGGCGGCGGGACTCGAACCCGCAAGACCGAAGTCGAGGGATTTTAAGTCCCCTGCGTCTGCCAATTCCGCCACGCCCCCGGATATGTCTAGCTATTATGCCACTACTTTTAATTCAGCGGGCGCAAAATTGGCTGCCAAATCACAGGCGACTGCTTTCCCTGGTAAACGGCAGAAGCAGTTATCACCAGGCCAAAGAGCAGGTCACTCTCGCTTATTACCAGGTGTTTAAAGCCCGAATTCTTCATCAATTCTGCAAGCAAAATAGTTCCCGCAAGCATAACGGGTGCACGTTTTGCCTGAAGTCCCGTTATGTCTTCTCGCTCCTTTAACGTTTTGCTGGCGAGAAGTCCCTCTATCTGCAACACCTCGTCAAGCGAAATGTGGTTGAGGTGCACCTTTGATGGATCGTACGGATCAAGGTGGTCCCTGACGGCAATGAGGCTTGTAGCGGTTCCGCCAACGCCCACTAAAAGCTCAGGCGCTGCACATTGCTGCTGAGCTCGACCGATAGCCTCAGACATCATCTGGGCTGCCATTTTGTGAGCCCCATCAATGTCCTCAGCTGATGGGTGATCCGAAGACAGATTAAAGCGCTCAGTTAGACGTCTGCAGCCAAGGTCAACGGACTCGACAAAGTTGATGTCGAGCTGCTGGCCCGCCAGCGTGCCAACAACCAGCTCAGTTGAGCCGCCGCCGCTGTCAGCAACAAGAATGCGATGATTCTCAAAATCGTGAGAGACACCCAAAAAAGTAAGCGCGCCTTCAATTTCACCTGGAATAATCATGGGCTCAAGTCCCAGCGAGGCTAGGCCCATTCCCAGGTCAGGAGCATTTTCTGCATCGCGAGCAGCGCTTGTGAGTGTGCACACAACCGCCTCAGCGCCCTCTTTTCTCGCGTGATCAACATAGGAAGAGACGCAACCAACGCAACGATGAATTGCCTCAGGTAGCAGGTGCTTTGTCTTATCGACGCCCTCGCCTAA
>CALBBS010000197.1 GCA_937926845.1 uncultured Atopobium sp.
TGCCTCTACAACCTCATCAAGTTCTCCGTCAATATGACGGCCATGCTCAATAGCTGACGTGAACTCTACCAGCGCATTTCTCACCTTTGCGGTAAAAAGGCTCTCCTCCATCACACATGCTTCACATGCCGAGAAGAACGACAAACCGTTATACAGTGCATATGTCTGAATCTTCTGAATACTGGTTGCACCAATACCGCGGCGAGGCGTGTTAATAACGCGCAGCGCAGCCATATCATCATCTGGATTGACGACAACTTTGAGGTACGCCATGACATCTCTGATTTCTGCGCGATCAAAGAATCGAGTGCCGCCAACAATCTTGTAAGGAACACCAGCTCTGAGCAACATATCTTCGAGAATACGAGACTGAGCGTTGGTGCGATAGAACACGGCTATGTTGTCGTACGATGTACCTTTATCGTGCAGTTTTTCTATCTCGGAGCCAATCCACGCGCCCTCATCACGCTCATCAGATGCCTGATACACCTGGATTTTCTCGCCATCTCCCTCATCGGTAAAAAGACGCTTTGGCTTGCGGTGAGAGTTGTGCGCAACAACTGCATTGGCAGCGGCCAAAATATGGCCTGTTGAGCGGTAGTTTTGCTCTAGCTTAACTACAACTGCTTCCTCATAGTCTTTCTCGAACGCCAAGATGTTTTTGATGTCTGCACCACGCCACGAATAAATGGACTGGTCATCATCGCCAACAACCATAAGATTGCGATACTTGGATGCCAAAAGCTTGGTAATTGCGTACTGGACGCCGTTGGTATCCTGATACTCGTCAACGTTGATATAACGGAAACGCTCCTGGTACTTAGCAAGCACGTCAGGGTACTTGGAGAGCAACTCAAACGCCTTGATGAGAAGATCATCAAAGTCCATAGCATTAGCTTTGTCCAGACGTGTCTGGAGAGCACGATACACGCGGGCCACCACGTGATCCATGGGGCTTGCTGCCTGAGCCTCTACATCATCAGGGTACAGAAGTGCATTTTTAGCAGCAGAAATCTTAGAACGGATGGAGTTGAGTGGGAACTGACGAACATCAATATCCAAATCAGACAGAATGGTCTTTACCAGGCGCTTTGAATCGTCATCATCATAGATGGCAAAGTTGGAGCCATAACCAAGACGCTCGCCATCTTCTCTGAGCAAACGAACACACATAGCGTGGAACGTGCAGACCCACATGCCGCGAATATTGTTAGGAAGCAGCTCCTCAAGGCGCTCACGCATCTCTGCTGCAGCCTTGTTAGTAAACGTAATAGCAAGAATCTGCCAAGGACGAACGCCTTCGTCGGCGATCATATGCGCAATTCTAAACGTCAAAACACGCGTCTTACCCGAACCAGCTCCTGCAAGAACCAACAGAGGTCCCTGAGTTGTCATAACCGCCTGATGCTGGGCAGGATTTAAACCTTCAAGATCAATCTGCATTGCGCCATCCTTGTGTCAATCATTCTTAGAGTAAAAGTGTACCCCGATAACCGGACATTAATTGCTCTCGTTTCTGTTGGCTCCACAAAAAAGCGCGGCGAGAAACTCACCGCGCGTAAATGCATAGGAAGTAATGCTTGTAAGTCAAAAACTACTTAACAAGCAGGAAGTATGCAATAACAGCAATACCCAAAATAATACGGTACACACCAAAAGGCTTGAAATCATGCTTGCGGACATAACCCATAAGCGCACGAACCATAACCAGCGAAACAATAAAGGCTACCAGGCAACCCACACCCAGAATAACTGCCTCTGGAATGGTAAAGGTATTGCCCTTCATAAAGTAGCGTACAAGTCTCAACGCAGAAGCGCCGGCCATAGTAGGAATAGCCAGGAAGAACGTAAACTCAGCAGCCACTGCCCTCGAGCAACCAAGTGCTAAACCGCCCAGGATGGTTGCACCAGATC
>CALBBS010000198.1 GCA_937926845.1 uncultured Atopobium sp.
ACCGCCGCCGACAACAACAGGTGTACCTTCGGCAAGGCCCGTCTCTGCTGCAGCGTCTGTAGTTACAGTGCCAAGAACTTCTCCACACTCGATAACCTGGCCAAAGAGATCATCACGAAGACCGCACTCTTTTGCAATCTCTGGATCCCAAGCACGCTCTTCCAGGCTCATGATGCCGGTGGTGCTGCCGTTTGATGGCTCAACGGCGAGAATACCCGTGAGCTTGTAAGCAAGCCAGTCGTTGAACATGCCAATCTTGGCTGCCTTGTTATAGATTTCTGGCATCTTGTTCTTAACCCAAAGAAGACGAGGTAGAGCGCCTAGTGCGTAGGTCTGACCACTCTTCTGGTAAATCTTCTTCTCAAGCTCAGGATCCATATCAATGAGCTGCTTGACCTCATCAACGCTTCGGGCGTCAACGTTAGCGCACGCCCAAATCTCGTTGCCGTCCTGGTCATACAGGAGGATGCCCTCGCGCATGCAGGTGGTGGAAATACCTGCAATTTCTTTAGGATCAATGGAGGTCTTTGCCAAAACCTCTTTGATGCAGTCCAGAGCAAGCTGCCAGTTAGTAACCCAATCAAAGTCCATGCTACCAGGCCAACGGGGGTCCTCATGGTGCTCCCACTCGCGCTGAGCAACCCCAACCTGCTCACCGTCAACACTAAAGAGAACGGCGCGAATACTTCCTGTTCCTGCGTCTAGTGCAAGAAGATACTTGCTCATCAGATCCTCCTTGTTTACGAAAGAAGCAGTTCAGCAGCGGTGTCTGAATCTGTAATCAATACGTTCAGATAACCGCCGTTAAGTACTGCTTTAATTGCCGTAACTTTATCTTTGCCACCAGCAACACCAACAACGTTCTTGAGCTGGCGAAGCTTGTCTAGATCGGTGCTAATGACACGATCTTCAATTTCTGTCTGAATAAGATTGCCGTCTTTATCCATAAAGTGATTCAGGACGTCGCCGACGGCTCCCTGCATCTTGAGTACGGTCAGCTCGCCTTCGTTAAGAATGCCGTTGCGCAAAACGGTGGCGCCCTCAACTGCGGCGCCGATGCCGACCACACTCATGTCCGCGTATTCCGTCATGGTAGACACGTCTTGCAGG
>CALBBS010000199.1 GCA_937926845.1 uncultured Atopobium sp.
GAACCTCAATAATGCCTTTTTTCTGCAGTGCAGTTACTGAACTGCGAGCTCCTGGGATTGTGGCCGAGAGCTCGGATAACCTCAGGGCGCCTTGCGCCAGAGCCTCAAGCACCGATCGCTGCTTGCTTGCATTTGCCGTAGGCGTAAAGTCAGCCGCCTTTTCTGTCAGCTCAACCCATCGCTCATCAACAGGACCGGACTTCTCGCAAACAAGCTGCCAGGGAGATTCTGTATCTTGTCTGGTGACTTTAACCTTTTGGCCAGGCGCTAAAAAAGGATGCAATGCGTCTGCATAACTACAGGCGTATTCTTTGCTCATCCATTCTGCTACCTGTGCAGACTGCTCATCAAATGCTGAATCTGCTAGAACTTGTGTTATTGGAAGGACGCGAGAAACATCTAAACCTAAAGACACGCGGTCTGAGACACCCACAATGTAGCCAACAACCTGCCTGTGGGAAAACGGCACCAAGACCGTTGTTCCCACAACCGCAGTCTCTTCCAAAGATTCTGGAATGGCGTAGTCAAACGTGCCAGAAAGAGCACGAGTTGGTATGTCTAAAACAACCTGTGCAAAAGGCACGTTTCTTACCTCCTTAAAGCCGTGGTTGATGGTTTACATCAAACGTGTAACGTGCAACGTGTGGCTGACCAGCTTCTTCAACCTCAACACAAACAAATGCGCACTCAACCTTAGTAAATCCGTGCTGCATCAAGACGTAGGCATAGAAGTTTGCCTGCATCTGATGATGCTCGTATATTTGAGCGGCACTAAGGCCCTTATCGCCTGTTTTATAGTCAACTACCAGCGCATCTTTGCTTCCCTTATTATAAGCGAGAAGATCGATGGCTCCTTCTACATAGTTCCCATATTCAGAATCAACCTGCAGCGTAAAGGGAGACTCCGCAATAACCACATCATGAGCTAATGCTTCTTGTCTTATTGCAGAGTTGCTCCACAGTTCAAGTGCTTGTTTGACTCGTGATACCGCGCGTTGAGGAACGCTGTTCTTAAGGCATTGTCTATCGATAGTTTGTTCATCAACCTTAGACTGAGTCTCAACCATAATCTGAGCAAGCTCATGGAAGGCTGAGCCGAGGTTTGTTGGATCTACTCCATCATCAGCTAATGTACCAGGCAAAACAACGGAAGTCTCAGTTACTGGTTGAAGGTTGTCCCCCTCATGCTCCTGGCGTTCTACCTGAGACTGGTCTTCAAGTTTCTGGTTATTCTCGACCTTAAAGTTCTCTGCCATTTGTTGGTGAGCTGATGAGTAACTAAAGAAATCTTTTCGCTGATCATACATAGTTTCTGAGGTAACACTTAGTCTTACCTTCTCATAGAGGTCAAACGTTTCAACAGCCTGAGAGTTTTCCTCTTCACTTAGCTTGCAATCAGAAGATTCAACCAACTCTAAACCTTCAACCTGAATTGGCTCATCCTTCTTGCCAGAGCCCTGAACTACACGCATACAACCAGCAAGATTTCCACCATATTCAAACTGATGCTCACCAGCAGAAAGTGGCGGCTCTTCAAACAAGGCATCTGTTATCTTGCGTGTATAACGAGGATTAATTCCTTCTTTAGTAAGGTCGATAGTTGAAGTAAGAATGACTGCTTCGCGAGCGCGTGTTAAAGCAACATACAGACGGCGGTTCTGCTCCTGCTCTTCAAACTCATTCTCTTGAGTTTCCAGGAACATTCTCCACTCAAGAAGACCCTTGCACTCATCAATACTTGTAGGAACCTCATGACAGCCATCATACAATTCATGAAGTTTTTTAGAACTGCTTGAGAATGCAATCTGATACGAATCGTCTTTTTTAACATGCAAAAATGGTTCACTGCCAGCGCCTGCCTTAGGGCCAGACACAGCTCCTACAACAGCAACAACAGGAAATTCCAATCCTTTAGAAGCATGAATGGTCATAAAAGTGACGGCATTTTGAGTGCTGCAGTGAAGCACCTTTGGCGACTCTTTAGCCGTGTTACACCATTGACTAAACGCTTTTGCGACTGAAGCTACGCCAATGCTCAGTTCCTTTTGCAAGCTATCAATTTGGTCAAGAGCTGCAAAGATATTTGCAATCTTTGACTGCCCCTCATTTCCCATCTTTTGAAGACGAGAAATCCATCCGGCATCAAGAACTACCTTTTTAATGACGTCTGAAACTCTCTTGTTTGAAAGAGAGCTACGAGCGTTACTCAACACCTCTAAAGCATTTTTGAGCTTTGGACTTATATCAAAAGGTGGATTAAACGCGTCATTTACCACTGACTCTGCAATATCTCTATTGGTAATCTTCTGACCATTTTCTCCAAAATTAGTACCCAAGAGAAGCAGGTCAGACGCATCAAGACTAAAAATCTCACTCGAGAGTACAGGAAACAGTCCCTCGTATGAATCGTACATATTTGCGAGTGCCTGTAAAAGACTACCAATCAGCTGAACCTCAGGCTGCTCACCAAATGTTGAAGCTCCAGAAACCACGCTTTCAATTCCAAAGGTACGAAGTGCCTCAATATAGGGCTGTGCCCTTTTAACTGATTTCATCAAAATTGCAATGTCTTTTGCTTGGATATTCTCATCCTGCATAAGCGTGTTAATTCTGTCTGCAAGTTGATACGCAACAAGCTGGCTTCTTGTGACCTCATCGCCTGGCTTAGAATTTCCTGACTTTTCAAATTTTGTGACTTCAAAATATACGCGAGGCGAATGAGCAATGAACGGAGTTGCGGGTTCTTCTCGCCCAGCGGACAGATCCATAAAGTTAGGTATCATGCCATCAGCGCTGCAAACCTTTGCAACAAATCGCAAAATTTCGTTGTGGCTGCGGAAATTATCTACAAGACGGGGTTGCAAATCTTCTGAAACCTCTACTTGACGTCTAAAGAACACATCAACATCAGCGCCGCGGAATCGATAAATTGACTGCTGTGCATCACCAACTGTTGTGAGATATTGAGCATCTTTACCTGAGAGACTCTTAATCATCTGCACCTGTTGCTGGTCCGTATCTTGGAACTCATCAACCATTACAAGCTTGAATTTATCCGTGTAAACAGCTGCAATCTCTGGATACTCTTTGAATACCTTTGCCGTTAGATGCAAAAGGTCATCGTTATCAAGGCCGCCAACAGCAAGTTTCTTCTGTTTAAAGAGCTTGTAGACCTGCTCTGTAACATCTTTCAGACACTGACCCTCAGACATATCCTGAATAAGTCCAAATAAAGCGCTACAAACTTTAAGCTGGTACGCAGCTTCGTCCTTTACAATTTTTATTTCTTTTGAGGAACGACCAATCTTGAGTGCTTTTTGCAACGTATCCCAAAACGCCTGGTCAAAATCAGTGAGCGAGAGAACCAAGTGTTGCTGCAATTTACTTGAAAGCTCAGATTGAACACTTTGTAACTGTTCTGCTTCATCTGGTTTTGTGGCAGCGATTGCAACCCTTAGCGCTTCAAGCGCACCACAGAGACTCTCAAGCTCCGATTTTAGAACTTCCAGGTCAGAGCTATCCCCTACAAATGAAATAGCATTCATTCCTACAGGAGATGACTGAGCATATGAAATCAGCGTTTCAATACGAGACTTCAGTGCATCTCTGTTCCCTGCATAGGTTGAGAGAAACTCAGCATAGCTTTCATCTTGAGAAAGTTCTCTGAGTACTTCTTCAATAGATATATTGACCAGCTGATTTCTGGTCATATCGTTAATGATTTCAAACTCAGGATCAAGACCCAAATCAAGTGCATGAATCTTTAAGATTCTGCTGCACATACCGTGGATAGTACTAATCCACGCATCATCAACCTGCAACGCAGCGCTATGCAGACCTTCTTTTTCTAGAGCTTCTCTAACGCGCTCCTTAATTTCTGTAGCTGCGGCATTGGTAAACGTAATAATCAATGCCTGGTCAAGACTACTCAGGTACGGCTTTCCGTCAGTTCCCGAGCCTTCTTTTAAAGCCCACACAATTCTCTGTGTAAGCGTAAAAGTTTTTCCTGAACCAGCACCTGCTGCAACAAAAAGAGGCTTATCAAGCGTCTTGATGGTCTTTTCTTGACCGGGCGTATAACGTGTATCAGCCATAGTAGCTTACCTCCTCTTGTCACACAGTTTTACTGGACAATACTTACATGCATCCTTATCGCAAGGATTGGCTCGAACATCTCCAGAAAGCATGGCTTGGACCTTCTGAGCAATTAAACTCTCCCAAGCGTCCAAGTAGTCTGCAAACTCTGCTGAATTTTGAGACACAACCATAACTGCCTGGTCCCTAAGCTTTTTATCTTCCGGATGTATGTTCCAAATATGTTCCGTTGCCGCTTCTGTTGCCATGCCTGCAAGAGCAAATGAAGGCTTATCTTTTTGCTCTTTGGTGCCCAGATAAATTGCAGCAACTGGCTCAAGCTTATACTTGGTGAGCTGTTTTCTCATAATCTGAGCATATATGGCGGATTGCACATGCCTTGGTAAAATCTCTTTTGAAAGCTCACTATCTAGACTTAACTTTGCTGAATAAGCCTTCAAATCTTTTGTGGCCTTGTGTTTATAGTCAATAATAAGTGCCTGACCATGAGCGTTTACATCTACGCGGTCAATCGAGCCTGTAAATTGAGCTCCTGCATACTCAACAACATTTTCTTCTCTACCAAAACGAAGCTCAAAGAACCTAGGCTGATAGCCAATAAAGTGCGAAGCTTCAAACTCGAGAAGATCCTTGAGATCTTCTCGTATATTCTCAACCTGTTTTCTTTCTTGAATGCTATGCGGAATAAGCTCATTTGAAGATGCTCGGTTAATGTTGTTGAATTGCTCATCCCAGACCTGGGCAAAACAGCTGTCTAACACTTGTTTTGCATGATCTAAGTTATCAGAGGTAATCCTAGAGCCAGGAATATCTTGTAAAAGCGCAGATTCAACCACTGAATCAACTTCAGCCACATCACAACCAAGTGCTTCAGCTAAAAGTGATGCGTGTGTTAGCTCCAAAACACGATGGATAAAGGTGCCTATCTGCATTGGAGCAAAGTCAGTGTCTACCTGAGAAATCTTGATGCGACGTTGCGTGAACCATTTATAGGGACATTCAAGATACGTTTCAATCTGAGAAGCGGAAAGAAGCGGTAGTCCCTCTCGCGAGACCTCTATAAGACCCTGTAATTCCTGCTCAAGAGTCTCCCTAGTCAAATGACGTGGGAGTACCACAATATTTTTGAGTTTAGGGTCAATCTCACCAGACTCGATTGTTGGGAGTTCTGCAACACATTCTGGGTCAGTAGCTTGAGGCAACAGGTTTACCAGCACCTCTTCTTCTCCGCGTGCAACCCCTGTTTTCTTTGCATAGTCTTTTAGATAGCATGCTTTAACCTCACTGAGAGCTACTGCATTAAAGACATCTTTTTGTTCAACCTTCTCAAATGCAACGCTGGTAGAAGCGGTTAAAAGTGCCGTATAAAAATCTCTTTGATAACATGCAAACTCTGACACCTTAGGCATTTTACTCGTATGGCGAACAAACTCTTGAAGTGCCCCGTCTGATGCTTTGACGCCAAAATTCAACGTATCCATGCCCTGGAAAATAACGGCATCAAAAGAATGTAGCTCAAAAGAATGAGCTTGGCTTACAGGAGCGATCAGCACCTGAATATCAGACTCAACACCATTAGAAACAGACATCATGACCGACTGATCTTTACAGAGGTCAATAAACGATTTGAGTGTCTGAGGAGTGAGCTTTAATCCCGCCTCATGAAGCTCCTGTGCAGAAGAAACAATCTTGCTCATTATCTTAAGCGACTCTTGGTTTTGAAGAGACTGAAGCGTCAACTCTTTAGATTGAACAACCTCTGCCTGCTCATCAGATGTTTCTGTAGCTAGGTATTCAATAATACGCTGAGCAGCAGAGCCAATTCTGCCAAGCTCAAGACTCTTGATGGTCTCTGCGCACAAACGCGAGCTCATAGCCGCCTTAGAAAGCGTCTCAAGCACTCTAGTGGCGTACAGAGTTCTATTACCGCGCCAACTCTTATCCAGCATCCACGCACGCTCAACGCTTATGCCTGAAATAGGAGAAATCAAATAGTCCGTAAGAGTACGTGGTGGCCACCACGACATATCCCCCATCTGATGGTCAGATGTCTGGTAGTCAATGTTTTTCTCGAGCTCTGAGCGTTCACTCAGCGTGACGTACGCATCAATCAAGCTAGCAAACGCGCTGCCTGCAAGTGAATCTTGAATGCGTACCGAACGCCTATAGTGAGCAGCGATCCCCTTTGCTGCAAGCTTTTGCGAGAGCGCGTCCCAAACCCTTTGTGAATCTGAGGCGTACACCACAAAGCTCTTACTACCAGACTCAACGCGCTGAGAGATATACCTGCTTATAGACTCTGCCTCGGCATGCTGACCTAGCGGCGACAAAAACGTTACCGCACCGCTCGGTGTAACCTCATTGCCCTCCTGGGCTCTAAACACCCTGGCGAGAAGATCGTTGAGCTCCTGACT
>CALBBS010000200.1 GCA_937926845.1 uncultured Atopobium sp.
GGAATTGAATCGGTAGTTCCGCCGTCCAAATAACGATGTCCATCTAGCTCAACCATGCGTGAAACCGTTGGCATCGACGCGGACGCTCGGACCATGGTCACGTCTTCCGGAAACTTTTTTACGTGCAGATACGCCGACGTGCCAAACGTAACGTCGGACGCCACCGCGTACATCTGCATGGGATTTTGATTGAACGCCTCGTTATCGCAGGGGTCCAGGTGGTTTTGGATCTCATCGAACATAAAATCCGCACCCGCAATGTCGCCAGTAGTAATCAGCGAACGGAGCGAAAGAAAGCGAGGATCGTCCCTAAAGGCCAGCATAATGCGCATAGCGCGGCCCATCTGCTTGGATCTGAAGCTTACGGCGTTGATAGCGCCCGCGGAAACTCCCCACACGCTCTCAAAGTTAGTGACGCCCTTCTCGCGAAGCACATCAAGGATTCCAGCAGTAAAAATGCCTCGATAGCTGCCGCCTTCTAACACAAGCGCAGTTGAAGATAGGTGCGCGGGTCCCTGTTGCACGTCGCCGTTCTGCGAGAGTTTTTGCTGCTGATCGTCCATAACAACCTCCGAACTTTGTTATTCAGAGTGTACCCAATTTCTGCTCGGACGCCCAATCGGTTTTCCACACAAAAAGCGCCTGGGGACAGGCGCTTTAATGATGCAATATACGTGCTATCGTGCAGCAAAGCTGTGGGTTCTTTGCTGCCGTGCAGCAAAGCCGCGGACTCTTGCCTTACTTGCGAACCTTACGAGAAGCAGCAACAAAACCGAGGCTGCTTACTGCAAGAACAGAAGCTGGAACTACAACATCTGCGATACCAGTTGCAGGAAGTACGGACTTCTTCGCTGGTGTTGGGGCAGGAGCTGGGGCAGGCTCTGGCTCTGATGCTGGAGTTGGATCAGGGGTTGGAGCTGGAGTTGGATCTGGATCTGGTGCGGGAGTTGGATCTGGATTAGGAGCTGGGTCAGGGATACGCACAAAGTAGACAGAAATAACCTCATCGAACTCCATTGCTGGAACCCAGTGGCCCTTAACGGTAACAGTGCCATCGCCGTTATCAATGATGGTCTCACCGTCGGCATTACCTACCATAAACCCCTCTGGGATTGGGTTAGTAACATCAGGAAGGAAGTATGCGTCCTCAGGAGCATATGGATTAACCGTTGGATCAATGAGCTGCTCTCTAGTTGGTGCAGGAATAGGAGTTACGCCAGTAGTAGCAGTAGCACCGGTAGTGCTTGTAGGAGCAGGCGTTGTGCCCTCTGCTAGCGCAGATGCTGGAGCAAGTGCCAGCGCGGCCGCGAGAGCAGATGAAGCTAAACATACCTTTAAGTTCTTCATGTGGCTTTTGCGCAAATTTTTATGCACTAGACGGATGATCAGATACACAAGAATTTTTTTGCGCATTCCTTTCTGATATGGATTATTTAGTTTCTCTGTAAGCAGATACTATCATACACATACTGAACAAATGTCTCGTCTGGTCGACATATTCCGTGAACGCACAAAAAATTAAACGACCTTTAAAACTATTTTCTAAAAGTTTGATAACATTTCTGCAGGTAAACTATTACGCAACCGAGAGTTGACAAATTTCCAACTCAACTTGGTGGTGTGCAATCAAGGCAATTTTTAAAGTAATAGCCATCACATGTGAATCCCACCACATCACCAACAGAAAGGAACAACCATGTTACTGAGCGAGAAAATCATGAGCCTCAGAAAGCGTAATGGTTGGTCACAAGAAGAGCTTGCACAACAGCTTGGCGTTTCAAGACAGTCAGTTTCTAAATGGGAGTCTATGGCTTCCATGCCTGATATTCAAAAGATTATGTCCATGAGTGAGCTTTTTGGTGTTTCTACAGACTATCTACTTAAGGACGAGCTTGAGGAACTCCCTGCTACTGCCGTTAACGCTGACTATGCGGTCTCTTCGGAGTCTACTCGCGCAGACGCATCCGATGGCAATACAAGCACTCCCGGCAGCACCCCTACCGGCGGAAACGCC
>CALBBS010000201.1 GCA_937926845.1 uncultured Atopobium sp.
CTTGCTTTGCGCGGCTGGATTTGGTGGATGGATGCTCTACAAGAACCATCAGCAAAACGCTCGTTCGCAAGAGGTAACCGATCTTGAGAAGTCTTACTCTTCTCAGGTTGATGCCGTTGATGTTGATTCTCTCATCTCCGGTGGAGACAGGTCCGCCCTTCTCGCCGCATATAATCAGCTTGCAGATATTCAAAACAAAATCAGTGCAGATCAAAAAGATGGTAAGTTTACCCTTTCTGACGGCAACGACGATTCTCATCTCAAGGACGTTACCAGCTCGATCACGGATAAGCAGAAAAAGATTTTTGATTGGTTCCTCAATGATTACAAGACTCGTCTTAGAGCCAACTCTGTTGACGCAAGCGCAACAGCAGACAACTCCGATGCAACTGACCTAAATAACAAGCTTACTGAGCTGAAGAATCTTCAAAATAACCTTGAGGACGAGAAGGCTGTTTGGGATAGCAACACCGATAAAGACTACAGCTACGCTTCATTTGGCGACAAGATTAACGGCCAAGTAAGCAAGATTACTTCCCTGCTCAAGGGTAAGGAGAATCAGCAGAAGCAAGATACTCAGGCTTCTAAGTCCGCAGTCAACAAGTGGGTTGGTACCTACACGGGCATAGGAACCGATGGCAAGAAGCTTGAGATTGTTCTGAAGAGTGATGGAACGGTCACTTATCGTGAGGGCGACAACAAGACCACAGAGGGCACTTGGAGTGGTGACGAGAATACTGTCAAGATTAGCTTTGGCGGCAGAATCAGCACCCGAAGCGAACCATTTACCATCACATCCAAAGATGGTGGTCGCACCATTGCCGTTAGCTCCGACAGTGGAACTTGGCAGACAGATTATCTGACTAAGCGATAAGAATCCTTAAGGTGAACGCTTTAAGAGCAAATTTTGGGTTTGAAGCAAAGTCTTAGGTAGGAATTAAAAGAGCATCTACTGGCGTAGATGCTCTTTTTTTGAGTATATATAGCGTGCTAGAGCAGCGTATCCCTGCTGTAAGCCTCACGCCATGCAGCAGAGAACTCATTGACAGCAATCTTTGTACCAGGATGATCCATCATTGTGTAAACGATATCTGGTGGAAGAGTAACTGCATCAATACCAGCAGAAATGAGCGCATGGACCTGCTCGGTATTCTTGAACGATGCAGCAAGAATCTTAGAATTCAACCTGTGGGTCTCAAGCATCTGCATAAGATCAAAAACCTGACCGATGCCGTCGCCGTAGTTGCACATACGGTTGACATAGGGAGCCAGGTAATCTGCGCCATTCATGGCCGCCAAAAATGCCTCGTCCGCAGAATAAATTGCCGTTGCCAGAACACCGAGGCCCTCGGACTTGAGCTGTTTAATTGCTTTGTATCCGTTGCGGGTAACAGGAATCTTCACATAGGTATTCTCAGGACGAAGACTACAGATATAACGAGCCTCTTCCAGCATCTTCTGATAGTCAGTTGAAACAACCTGCACAAAGAACTT
>CALBBS010000202.1 GCA_937926845.1 uncultured Atopobium sp.
TGGGAGTTCTTCGAGGACGCAACCCACTAAGAGCCTCCGGGTACGAAAGCGCTGCTCATATGTGGCTTTCTCATGTGGCGAGAAACATACTGACCTTAAGCTGGTAATCCGTAAGGATTACCAGCTTTTTTCTGCAGCGTGTTAACGTCGGCTTTTATGTCTGGCGCGCAAAAAGGCGCAGCTTTGATATGTCTCGCTGAAGAATCGACATGTTTCTAATCAAGATGGCCAGGCAGTTAGGCGGTCGCACTGCTCAATACACATATTTATGAATAAACTTCATCTAATATGCTGAAAAATGAATACTCTTGTATAAGAAATTTAACTATCGATAAATTCTGTCTCCATGGAACACACCTATGTCGGATTTTCTGCTCAAACACGGGTATTTTACACATCTAATGACGATATTCTGCATGCTTTAGGTATTTTTAGCGTCATGCATATGTCTTTTTGACAGAATATCCGACATAGGTGTGTTTTGCGGGACCGAAATTTGCCTCGGGAGCCGATGGCGATAAGGTCCGATTTTCTTATAAGCCGTATACCTGCGGTTTTATGTGATTGCATGTCGTAGAAATTCAAAAGATATTTGAGCAGCTATGCGCAATCTAATCCTAGTAAAAATTTAAATTAGCTTAACAGTGATTTAACACCCCATCTGTTGTACTTGATACACAAGAGAGGGGAGTGCCAATGAAGTCAAAGCAAGCCTGCGGCTGGAGTTGTCGCTTACGAATTCTGCCTATTTTGTTTTTGCTGTTAGGATGCGTGTTTGTAGTCTACGGCGCGTTTCGTGGAGAGGCACAGACCGTTTTGGGAAAAGCGGTGCGAATTTGCCTTGAGTGCGTAGGCATTGGCTAGGTGACTCGCAGTGAAAGTGCTTAAAGGAGTTAAATCTCTTGGAAAGAAAGTGCGAGGATTCGTTACCAAAAGAGGGTTTGTACAGGCGTGTGCAACTTTTCTAACCAATCCTCACCTGTCAAATTTTGCCAAGGGAACTATCTATACTGGTCCAGCAAAATCAGTCTGTGTTCCTGGACTTAACTGCTATTCCTGCCCAGCAGCTACAGGAGCTTGTCCCGTTGGAGCATTTCAGGCGGTAGTCGGATCTTCCAAATTCAGCTTCTCGTATTACATCACGGGCATTTTGATTCTTATTGGAACTTTGTTGGGTAGGTTTGTCTGCGGATTTCTATGTCCATTTGGCTGGGTACAGGATCTTCTCCACAAGATTCCATTTCCCAAAAAATTCAGCACAAAAAAGCTCAAGGCCTTGCGTTATCTAAAATACATCATTTTTATTGTGCTCGTTTGGGCTCTACCAGCCTTAATTCAAAACGCTGCAGGGATAGGAGAGCCTTATTTCTGCAAGTACGTGTGCCCACAGGGAATTCTGGAGGGAGCAATTCCACTTTCTCTAGCAGATAGCAGTATTAAGGCAGCCCTGGGCACACTTTTTACGATGAAGTTCAGCATTCTGGCAACTATCGTGCTATTGAGCATCATGTTTTATCGTCCTTTTTGCAAATGGATTTGCCCGCTCGGGGCTTTTTATTCTCTGTTCAATCGCATCTCAATTTTGCAATATCGAGTTGACGAGAAAACCTGTGTAAGCTGCGGAAAATGCGCACGCACATGCAAGATGGATGTAGACATCACCAAGAATAATGCGGCTCTCGAGTGTATTCGCTGCGGAGAATGCATCAAGGTCTGTCCTGTTCATGCGATTGATGCAAAGCTCCTGTTAATCAACAAGAAAATCGAACAGTCGGAAAAGGTTGCCACAGCAAAGCTCTTGGCCGATCAGCAGACAACGTGCTCGGCAAAGTAAGCGCCATAAAACGTGTATCGCTACGGTGTATCGCTACGTTTCGTACGTAGAAAAGGTAGAAAGGAACAAAAAATGAAAAAATTTGTAACAAAATCCCTGACGTATGTCGCCGGCCTGCTTATGGCTGTCGCACTGGTTGGATGCAGCGTGGGTGGCACCGGCAACACGGGCTCAACAAGTGCCCCAACTGTTGGACAGCAAAATTCCGCCGCAGTTCCACCTGAGGCCGCATCAAAACTTCACCTTAAGGATGGCGACACCTTCCCAGACTTTAAGGCAACAGATATTACGAGCGGCACCACCTACGACAACACTGTCTTTGGGCAGAATAAGGTTACTGTTTTGACCTTCTGGTTCAACGGATGCACTGGTTGTATCCAGGAGATGCCAATGCTTCAAGAGCTGGCTGATACTTACAAGGATAAAGGCGTCAACGTCTTGGGAGTAAATGCAGAGGCTGCATATACAGATGATGCAAAGAAGGAGGCAGTGAACATCCTGCAGAAACAAGGCGTTACTTACGGAAACGTTGCTCTTGATCCCCATAGTGATGGTGGACAAGTTATTGAAGGTCTAACAGCATTCCCAACTACTATGGTCATTGATCAAAACGGCAGGCTCGTGGGCGATCCTATCACTGGTGGATCAAATAAGCTTCAAGGCAGCGAGCTCCAGAAGCGAGTCGATCAGGCGCTTGCCCAGGCAAAGTAGTTCCAGGAGCTGGCAATACCGTTCACGGTGTATGGCGAGAAGAACTTCTCGCCATACGGCTTAATCGGTTAGCATTTGAAGCAAAGTAGAGATTACGTCTGGGCTGAGCTAGCTAAGCTTGGTCCAGACGTATCCAATATCTGCACACGATGCCAAACATACCTGAAGGGGAAGACTTGAAGATTCTTGTGGTGGAAGATGAAAAAGAGCTTCTTGCCTCCATTGGAGAGGGGCTTGAGCTTGATGGTTATTACGTTGATCTTGTCGACAATGGATCTCAAGCTCTTGAGATGGCCCAGCTTGAACAGTATGACCTCATTTTGCTTGACCTTAATCTTCCTGGCATCGATGGTTTGGATTTGCTACGCACACTGAGGTTGGAGCACTCAGAAACTAAGGTGTTAATTCTTTCCGCGCGCTCGTCGGTATCTGACCGTATTGTCGGTCTAGATGCGGGCGCTGACGACTACCTTATAAAACCCTTCGCGTTTGGCGAGCTAGAAGCCCGCATCAGAACCCTTTTACGCCGCGAGTATACTCACGGGGAGGCGTCTTTGATAGCAGGAGATCTTCGGTTTGACACTACGGCTCGACAAGTTTTTGTCAGAGACTCACAGGTTAATTTCACAAAGAAAGAGCTTGCAATCTTAGAGTACCTCATGCGACATGCTGGAGCGGTTGTGAGTAGTGAAGAGCTGATGGCTCATGCATGGGATAGCAATGTAGATCTATTCAGCAATTCCGTACGTGTTCATATTTTTTCAGTAAGAAAAAAATTGCGAGAAGTCCTTAGATATGACCCAATTTCCAACAAAGTTGGAGAGGGTTATTGTTTCAAAAAGGATAGCGATGACTAAGATATGTGAAATAATGCCAAAGCCAATGCGTTCAATACGCGCTCAACTCACCCTTCTTATGGTTGGTGTATTGGTGGGTTGTTGTGTTGTTCTGACATGGCTTGTGTATCGCTCTACATCCGAGTTGCTCGAACTAGCCGCAGCTAATGCTATTAACCAAGGCACTCTTTCTATTGTCTTGGACGTAGACGCTATTGAGCGTTCTATTTTGTTTGATGCGCTGGGCATCTTATTCTTTGTGATTGCTGCAGGAAGTTGTGTAGTTTATTTTTTAATAGGCCACTATACCAAGCCAGTTCAACAACTCTCTGCTCACATGAAAGAAATTAGCCCAAATACATTGTCTGATTCCATTGAAATTGAGGGCGGTGGAGAAGAGATTCAAGAGCTGGTTAAGTCATTTAATCAGATGACTGAGCAACTAGATGAAGCATTTGCAATGCAGAGGCGTTTCTCGGCTAGCGCAGCTCACGAGCTTAGAACACCAATTGCGGTGCTGCGGACCAAGCTTGACGTTTTCAAGAAAAAGAAACGCGAGCAGCATGAATATGACGAGCTTGTAGACATGATGGAGACATACATTGACCGCCTATCTTCCATCATCACTGACCTTTTGGAATTTGCGGAGACGTCTGAGCTAGGAGAGGCTGAGGACGTTTCTCTTGATTCAGTAATTAAAACGGTCGTGGATGATCTTGAATCGGTTGCTCAAAATAATATGATCAACATGCAGATTGACATACAGCCTAAGGCTCAATCTGAGGCAAAAGCTCTTATAGTTCAGGGAAATACCAGCCTGTTATATCGCGCTATTTACAACCTGGTAGAAAATGCCATTCGTTATAACCATAAAGAGGGCTTAGTCAACGTTACGCTAGCGCAGGAAGGTCAAGAGGGAGTCATTACAATCTCTGATACAGGAGTGGGTATTGCTCCCGAGCAAAGAGAGCTTGTCTTTGAGCCGTTCTACAGGGTAAATAAATCTAGGTCTAGAGAATTTGGCGGCGCAGGCATTGGTCTCTCGCTGGTTAAAACTATCTTAAAGCGACACGGAGCTTCCATAACAGTCTCTGAAAACAGCCCTCAGGGTTCTGTATTTACAATCAGAATTCCACTGGTTGATGCTATAGACTCTGAGTAGTTTCTATATACTGCACCGTCGCTGCCGCTTGGAGATAAGACGAAATACCAGCTTATGGCGAGAAGTACAACGGCTAGAATAGTTCTTAGCCCATAGATGCCCTAGTGATGAAGGGAAGCCAAGCATGGAGTTTATTCTGGATACAGCTGATCTTGAGGCAGTTAAGCAGCTTGATGAGCTTTTGACTATTGATGGAGTTACCACCAATCCTGCAATCATCACTAGAAGTGGCAAGCAACCCGAACAGGTAATCAAGGAATTCGTAGAGTATCTGTTGCCTGAGCAAAAGTTCTTTGTGCAGGTTGTTTCAACTGACTATCAGAAGATGCTGGAGGAAGCTCGCTATATCTGTGGCCTTCGCCCCGAGAATACCTATGTGAAGATTCCTGTGACTCGCAACGGATACAAGGCAATTAAGCAGCTTAAGTCTGAGGGTCTTAGTGTTCTTGCAACCGCTATTTATTCCGCTGACGAGGCATTCCTTGCAGCTATGAACGGCGCAGATTACCTGGCTCCCTATGTTAATCGTATGTGCAACTATGGTGACGGTATTGGCCAAGTTTTTGATCTGATGCAGATGCTTGAGACTCATGGGCTGAATTCCAAGATTCTTGCTGCATCATTCAAGAATACTGAGCAGGTTCATGCGCTTATTTCTGCAGGCATCGATGCAGTTACTCTTCCACCCGATATTGTCTATACCATGATGGACCACCCTGGAACAAAGATCGCTGTTGATGAGTTCTCCGCCGCATGGCGTGAGGCCTACGGTAGAGATACGTTGCTTGATAAAGAATAGTAATAGGAATGATTCTAATTACGATATTTTCATGACACTTACCGAAAAAGCCACTTATGCCGTAAAGAAAGTGAAAGTCCGTTTCATAATGGTTTACTGAGAGAAACTGTTATTCCATTAGATGGAGCGAACATGAATAGCAAAGCAGGTGTGGTCGATACAATTCTAAGTTGGTATTCTCAACTATCTGATGCGGAGCAACGAATAGCAGATTTTATTTTGAAAAATGCTTCCGATATTGCTCAGCTATCTGTTCGTGATATTGCACAGCAAAGTAATACCTCCGGAGCAACAGTCTCTAGGTTTGTAAGGCATATTGGATTCGATACCTTTGCAGACTTACGCCTAGCTTTAGCTAGGGATGATGTTAGAGACGAAATACAAAGTACCGAACAATCTGTAATTTCATTTGATAATATTCCTGGGTCAATTGAGCTAATTCTATCTAATCGAATTCAAGAGCTTAAAGGGACTGCATCGCAGCTTACTTCCGAGATATTAAGTAGAGCTGTTGGTCTTATCACGACATCGGACACTGTTTTATTTGCTGCGATTGGAAATTCAATACCGGTATGTTCGAACGCTGCATTTAAATTGGGTCAAATTGGAGTAAGAGCTAATTGTCCCTCGACAACAGAGTCTATGGTGTTGTCATCAATTTCACTTAAGCGGAATGACCTATTGATCTTGCTATCAACATCAGGTTATTCAAAAAGGCTTGAGACTATAGTCGACAATGCAGAGGATAGTGGAACACCAATAATCATGGTGACAGCCAATCCAGAGGCTGTACTTGCTTCACGCTGTGACTTAGTAATTAATACAATTTCAAGAGATCAAGTTTTGTCTGGAACGCAATTTCCATCGCACGTTGCGCAGGATTTTGTAATGGAATCCATCTTTGCATTGGTCCTAGCGCAAAGTAAAACTGGTCTTATTCAGGCAAAAGTTGAAAGAAAATCACTTATTGAAGATAAAAATACGCCCGGTGTACGACTGTATTAATTACCTGATAAAGAGATAACCTAAAAGAAAAATATTTACGCTCGCCGATTAATTGACGCCGTTTACCGCATTCTAATGAAAATATGAAACAAGTTTTCATCATTTCAATAGAATGTGAAATATCGGTTTGCACTAAAGAAAATTTATAGGGGAGGGTCTTATGAAGTTGGTTGGAGTGTGCGCATGTTGTAGTGGCATCGCTCATACATACATGGCCAAGGAAGGACTTTTGAAAGCTGCGGAAGAGCTTGGTTTTGATCTTAAGCTTGAAACACAGGGAACTATTGGTGTTGAAAACCAGCTTACTCCTGAGGATGTTGAAGCGGCTGATGCTGTAATCCTTGCCATTGATGTGCACATTGAAGGTCGGGATAGATTCACTGACAAAAAGGTCATGGAAATTCCAACTGGAATTGCAATAAAGGCCCCTAAGCAAGTGTTGCTTAAGGTCCAAGAAGAGCTTCAGAAGGTCAGTCAGTAAGATTTTGGAGGTTAGCATGGCTAAGTTAAAGAAAGTAAGTATTCGCCAATCAGTTCTAACTGCAATTGGGTACCTATTGCCACTAGTTGTTGCAGCAGGTCTGTTAATTGCTATTGGAAATCTTTGCGGCGGGCAAAATGTAACCAAGCTTGAAGGGATGACGGTTCCAGATGCACTTACAACTGTAGGCGTATTTGGTATGGGGCTTATCCCATCCTTTATCGCTGGATATATTGCTTATTCAATCGCAGATAGACCAGGTCTTGCACCAGGCTTCCTTATGGGACAAATTGCTTCTTTCCTGGGAGCAGGCTTTCTCGGAGGTATGGTTGGCGGTATTGTAGCTGGCTACATCGCCCTTCTGCTTGAGACTTATTTAAAGGTTCCAAAGTGGGCAGAGGCTCTTATGCCAATGATGATTATTCCAACGGTTACGGCAATTATTGGAGCTCTTCTGATGTTCTTCGTCCTGGGTGGACCAATTACTTTTGTGACTAAGGCATTGGAGAACTTCATTACTGGTCTTGATCAATCATCTAAGGTTCTTTATGGATTCATCATCGGTTTTATTGGTTGCCTTGATTACGGTGGGGCTATTTCCAAGGTACCAAATCTTATTTGCGACGGCCTTCTGGCTCAGGGAATTACAGGCCCAGAGGGTATCAAGGTCCTTGCTGCTATGGTTCCTCCATTTGGAGTTTCTCTTGCAGCGGTCATTGCCCACTTTATTAAGAAGCCAATCTTTACCGGAGAAGAGATTGAGGCAATTAAAATTGCATTCCCAATGGGCGCATGCATGATTTCTGAAGGCGTCATTCCAATCGCGATGAATGATCTTGTAAGGACCGTTATTTGTACAGCTACAGGATGTGGCGTATGTGGAGCAATTAGTTTTGCATTCGGCAATGGTAGCCCTGTTCCTTCAGGTGGTATTTTTGTTATTCCGGCAATGAGTAAGCCGCACGTTGCAGTCGCAGCTCTTCTGGCCGGAACCCTGGTAACGGCAATTATGCTTGTTGTTATTAAGAAGCGTATTGACCCTAATGCTGTACAGGAGAAGAAAGAAGAGGAAGTAGATCTGTCTTCGTTGAGTTTCTCATAAATAAGAATTGTTTGATGATTAAGAGTGTAATTTAGATTGAGGAGATTTTCATGCTGGTCAATATGTCTCAGATGCTCGAGGTTGCAAAAAAACATCATTTTGCTGTCGGTGCATTTAATATTTCTGAGAGTAATTTGGTAAGGACAGTCATTGAGGCTGCTGAGGAAGCAGATTCTCCAGCAATTATTGCAGTTCATCCTACAGAGCTCGCATACTGTAAAGATGAATTTTTTAAGTATGTTATTGCTCGAGCTTCTAACAGCCCAGTACCTTTTGTTATTCACCTCGATCACGGCGATAGTATTGAATCAGTCATGAGAGCAATTCATGTCGGCTTCTCATCCGTTATGATTGATGGCTCTCTACTTCCTTTTGAAGAAAATATTGAAAAGACTGCAGAAGTTGTTCGCTATTGCCATATGGTGGATGTATCAGTGGAGGGTGAGCTGGGCACTATAGGCAATACGGGGACTACTATTGAAGGCGGAATTACCGAGGTAAAGTACACAGATCCTGATGATGCAAAGCAGTTTGTTGAGAAGACTGGCGTTGACACTCTTGCTGTTGCAATTGGAACCTGTCACGGCCTTTATCCCAAGGGAGTTGTTCCTAAACTTCGTATGGATGTCCTCAAAGCAATCAAAGAAAAAATTGATATTCCTTTGGTGCTTCACGGAGGCTCTGGTAATCCAGACTCAGAAATTGCAGAGGCCGTACGTATTGGCATTCAGAAAGTTAATATTTCTTCTGATTACAAGAGCGCATTCTTTACTAAAGCAAGAGAGATTCTCTCTCAAGAAAATTCTGGATGGGATCCAAACAATCTTTTCCCAGAATGT
>CALBBS010000203.1 GCA_937926845.1 uncultured Atopobium sp.
TACCAAATGGATCAGCTGCTCCAAGCTGATTCTCAAGCACTTCCTTTCCTTGATGCCCAAGCTGGCGAGAAAACCAGCGCACTCCTTACGCAGCTGCGCTCAGAGAAAAATACTGTTGGCGGCAGCATAGAATGTGCGGCAACGGGTGTTCCTGCAGGTATTGGGTGCCCTCATTTCCATGGACTTGAAAATACCATCTCTGCTGCAGTCTTTGGTGTTCCCGCTGTTAAAGCCATAGAATTTGGTAGCGGTATGAATGTCGCTAATCTCCTTGGCTCTGAGAATAACGATGCCTTTGAGGTGCGTAACGGCTCCGTTGTGCCAACCACAAATCATGCTGGAGGTATTCTGGGCGGTATTTCAACAGGCGCTCCCATCTGGTTTAGATGTGCGTTAAAACCTATCTCGAGCATTGGCCTACCCCAGAACTCGGTAAACCTTCAAACTATGGAACCAGAGCAGCTTGTTGTTCAGGGCAGACATGATGTAACTGCGGTTTTGCGTGCTGTGCCCTGCGTTGAAAGCGCTTTTGCACTAGCTCTTCTCGACACCTTATATTCCTGGCCCTCTGAGCAGAACGGATATAACAATGACTAATCAGCTAGAAACGCTTCGCCAGGAAATCGATTCAATTGATGCGCAAATCTTTGACCTCTTTAAGCAAAGGATTGCGGTTGCCAAACAAATTGGTGCTTACAAAAAAGAGCAGGACCTCACTGTTCTTGATTTCTCAAGAGAAAATGCCAAAAGAGACCAGGTTAAAGCCTCTGTTTCTAATGAACTTGAACCATATGCTTTAGAGTTACTTGAGGTATTGATGAACGCTGCAAAGGCAGTTCAGGAGACATCTCGTGAGCTCTAAAACGGTACAACAAGGTTCAAGTAACCCTACAGCCCCTCTTGCTCCTTACGGCCTTATTGGACAGAAACTCTCTCATAGTTGGTCGGCAGAAATTCATGAAAAGTTGGGGTCATTTCCCTATCAACTTTATGAGCTTTCTGCTTCTGAACTGAAGGGTTTTCTTAAAGACCAACCTTGGCAGGGCTTGAACGTTACTATCCCCTACAAAAAGGATGCCTGTGCTCTTGCGGACTCAGTTTCTGAGGATGCGCAAGCTGTGGGAGCGGCAAATACCCTGGTAAAAGATGTAAATGGTTTTATAGCAGCAGACAATACCGATGTCTATGGCTTTGAGTATCTGGTAAAAAGCCTCAAGGTCAACTTGAGCCATAAAAAGACAATTGTCTTTGGGGCCTTTGGTGGTGCTGGCCAGGCAATTTGCTATGCGCTCAAAAAAGGTAGTTCATATGTTGTGGGAGTCTCCAGGAACCCTCACGAAAGTTCTTCATATGTAGACTGCGCAATTACCTATGACCAGATTAAATCCCACTATGACGCTGATCTTCTTGTCAATGCAACGCCAGTAGGAATGTTCCCATATGCTGGTGATTCTCCTCTTTCAAAAGAGGAACTTTCTGCTTTTACTTCCCTCCAATGCGTGATTGATCTTATCTATAATCCGCTGCGCTCTCAGCTTCTACTTGATGCAGCTAGCCTTGGACTGCAAAACGCAAACGGACTAAAAATGCTGGTAGCTCAAGCAGCTAGAGCAAACTCACTCTTTTTGGGAAAAGATGTATCAGACTCTCAGATAGAAAACATCTCGCGTGAGCTTCATGCTTCAAAAGAAAACATCGTACTTATTGGTATGCCGGGAGTTGGAAAAACCTCTACGGGAGAAGCTCTAGCAAAACTTCTGAATCGTCCCTGGATAGACACTGATTTTCTTATCAAGCAGAAAACTCACTGCGAAGCGGCAACCTACCTACAAACACACGGTGAAGCAGCGTTTAGGTATCTAGAACATGAAGTAATTCAAGGGATTTCCAGCATGAGTGGTGTGGTAATCTCTTGCGGAGGCGGTGTAGTTGTTACACTCTCAAACTACCAGCTCCTCCGTCAAAATGGAAAGCTTGTCTACCTAACGCGCCCGCTTGAAGACCTAGCTATTGTCGGCAGACCTCTTTCAGAACGTATGGGTGTTCAGAATCTTGCCGCAGTACGTATTCCGCTCTATGAAGCATGGGCAGAGGTAACTTTTTCTTGTCTTGGCAGTCCAGAAGCTGATGCCAAAGGTCTTCTCGATACACTTCAAGCATAACAGTAAGCGTTCGCAGTTATTTTTTTACCGTTCACCGGATGGTTCGTAGATTTTGAATTTTGGCACGTTAAAGCCCCTATACTTATGCTTCGTAGGTGTGTATTCATAAGACTATGAAAATGCTAGACCAAATCAAACGGTTAAGTGTTTGATATGTGGTCATACTTGGGGAGATATCCGATGGATAGCAATGCTATTGCTCACGAGATCCTAAATGCAATAGGCGGCTCAAAAAACTTAACTCACAACGAAGTATGCATGACGCGACTTCGCCTTTCCATCAATGATATGACGCTTATAGACTGTGAACAGCTGGCCACAGCCACTGGTGTTCTTGGTATTGTAGGAAAAGGCGCCAACGGACTTGAGGTAGTCTTTGGCCCCAATCTTGTGTGTCAAGTAAATGATGCCCTTAATCACGTTTTGGGTGAGCCAGAAAAGACTTTTTGTTCGCTAGATGAGAAGCGAGCAGATCTTCCCACTCAGCACAACGAAGAGGTGGATGAACTAATCTCTTTGCTTGCTCAAAAAAATACCCTTGATCAAGACGAAGAAGACTTTGACAGCATTGCCTCTAACTTAGACGCAGACGACTTTGAAGACAACTATGAGGATGACCTCGACGCTCCTCGCCTACTCATAATCAACGGCCCAAACATCAACATGCTGGGCATTCGTGAGCCAGAGATTTATGGAAAAGCTGACTACAGAACCCTTATAGAGACTTGTAAGGAAGAAGCCCACTCTCAAGGTTTCTCTGATTGTGTGTGTTATCAATCAAACCATGAGGGTGATCTAGTTGATGCGATCCAGGACGCCCTGGGCAGCTACGATGGCATAATTATCAATCCTGCCGCTTTTACGCACACCTCAGTTGCCCTGCTCGACGCGGCACTAGCCGTGCAAATTCCCATGATTGAGGTGCATCTTACTAACATCTCTACCAGAGAAGACTTTAGGCACATTTCTTACATAAAAGATGCCTGCTTTGCTACAGTTGCTGGTAAAGGAATTGACAGCTACAGAGAAGCAATCCAACTGATGGCGGTTCATCTCAAAGCTGAAGCATAACCAGTTGCTTATAACCACTTGGCGAGAAACACAAACCTGCTGTAATGCTAAATTGCAGCAGGTTTTTTATGCACACGTAAGTACATCTAACTCGGTTATCACCATATCTACGGCAACATCAAATGCTGTATGAGGAAGCGTTTCTCGGCTCAAATTTTGCTGGTAAGCAAGACAAATTTTCTTGCCAGGGTACGTAGACAAGAACCGGTCATAAAAACCAGCACCATAACCTAGACGATAACCATGTATATCAACAAGCAATGCCGGGACAATACAGATTGAGGTGTCCATACTTTCTTCTGTTAAAGCAGGTAATTCTTTTGGCGGTTCAAGTAGACCAAAAGGAGCAGCCATAAGTTGATCTGAAGAAGTAATAGCTACAAACTCTAAACAATGTCCAGGTAGACAACGAGGTACCGCAACCGTTTTCCTATCGCGTAGAGCGCATTCAATAAACATCCTGGTAGAAACTTCAGATGAAACAGAAACATACGTTAAAACAGTAATTGCTTCTGCATATTCAGAGGTTGCAAGAAGTTTCTGAGTAATGCAATCATCAAGCACGGACCTCTCTTGCTCAGAAAGAGCCTCTCTTGCTGCTAGACGTTCTTCTCGCAAGCGTTGTTTTTCTAATGCCGCAGTGTCCATGAAACCTCCCCTGTGACTAAGGATACCAACAAATTCTGTGTACGTTTTAAGAAGAAACAGACACCTGTCACGTTAAATGTGACTAAATCTCAACAATTTTTATATAGCTTCTTCTTTAGCAAATTTCTGACCTGCGGAAATGTAAACCTTTTCTAACTTGTCAAAATATTGCGTATTTGTCACTTGTTTGGCACTACATATTGAGTAAAGTTAGAGGTCGTAACTAATATTTGACGTCATTTGTCCAAAGACATACCTGCTGTCAAAATTAGTCTCAAGATTGCTATTTGTAAACTGCTGAGCGGCCATGCTCCACTCAACACGCTCAGCATGAACGCGGACATATACATTGTCCGTGTAAAAAGGAGTATGTTATGCAGGAAACACCAGCACAGGAGGCTTGGGACGGATTTGTCGGTGGCAACTGGCAAAGAGCTGTTGATGTCCGAGACTTCATTCAGAAGAATTACACCCCTTATGACGGTGATGATTCCTTCCTCGCTGGTCCAACTGAGGCTACTACAAAGCTTTGGGCGGATGTTATGGATCTCTTTGCACAAGAGACCGCAAACGGTGGCGTACTTGATATGGATACCAAGCAGGTTTCCACTATCACCTCCCACGAGGCTGGCTACATTGACAAACCACTTGAGCAGATTGTTGGTCTCCAGACTGACAAGCCCCTCAAGCGCGCTCTGATGGTAGACGGCGGTGTTCGTATGGCAATGGCTGCATGCAAAGCCTACGGTTATGAGGTTGACCCAGAGATTGTTGACTTCTACACCTATCGTCGCAAAACCCACAATGCAGGTGTTTTTGATGTGTACACCGAGGACATGCGCAAATGCCGTCACTCCCATATCATTACCGGTCTACCTGACGCATATGGCCGTGGCCGCATCATTGGCGATTATCGTCGTGTTGCTCTCTACGGTGTAGATGCTCTTATTACTGACAAGACAAATCAGAAAAATGGCACCAGCACCATCATGGACGAGAAAACCATTCGTCATCGCGAAGAGCTCTCCGAGCAGATTCGTGCTCTCAAGGAGCTTAAGCAGCTTGGCGAAATTTATGGTTTTGATTTGAGTCGTCCTGCAGAGAACTTCAAAGAGGCTGTTCAGTGGCTCTACCTGGGCTACCTTGCCGCAGTAAAAGAGCAGAATGGCGCTGCAATGTCCATTGGTCGTAACACCACCTTCCTGGACATCTATGCAGAGCGCGATCTTGCTCGTGGTACGTTTACTGAGTCCGAGATTCAGGAGATTGTTGACCACCTGGTTATGAAGCTTCGTATGGTCAAGTTTGCTCGTACTCCTGAGTACAACGAGCTCTTCTCCGGAGACCCTCAGTGGGTCACTGAGTCCATTGGTGGTATTGGCGTTGATGGCCGCTCCATGGTTACCAAGTCTAGCTTCCGCTGGCTCCACACCCTTGAGAACATGGGTACCAGCCCAGAGCCTAACCTGACCGTTCTGTGGTCTACCAAGCTTCCAGAGGGCTTTAAGCGCTACTGCGCAAAGATCTCTATTACCACCAGCTCTATCCAGTACGAGAACGACGATCTTATGCGTGTCTATCATGGCGATGACTACGCAATTGCTTGCTGCGTCAGCTCCATGCGCGTTGGCAAAGAGATGCAGTTCTTTGGTGCTCGCGCAAACCTTGCTAAGTGCCTGCTTTACGCAATCAATGGTGGCCGTGACGAGAAGACCGGCGAGCAGATTGGTCCTAAGTACCGTGCAGTTGAGGGCGAGTACCTTGATTACGACGATGTCTTCTCCAAGTACTTGGATATGATGCGCTGGCTTGCAGGCGTTTATGTCAACGCTCTTAATGCAATCCACTACATGCACGATAAGTACAGCTACGAGCGCATCCAGATGGCTCTGCACGATGAGCATGTTCACCGTTGGTTTGCAACAGGTATCGCAGGCCTTTCTGTTGTTGCCGACTCTCTCTCTGCAATCAAGTATGCAAAGGTAAGGGTTGTTCGTGATGAGACCGGCCTTGTTACCGATTACGTCACTGAGGGCGACTTCCCTAAGTACGGTAACGATGACGACCGCGTTGACACCATTGCTCATGACATCGTTGAGATTTTCATGAACATGATTCGCCAGAACCACACCTACCGTGATTCTGTCCCAACCACTTCTATTCTGACCATTACCTCTAACGTCGTATATGGTAAGGCTACCGGCAACACTCCTGATGGCCGTCGTGCGGGCGTTCCTTTTGCTCCTGGCGCTAACCCAATGCACCACCGCGATACTCACGGTGCTGTTGCATCCCTGGCATCCGTTGCTAAGCTTCCATTCAACGACGCACAAGACGGTATTTCCAATACCTTCTCAATCATTCCTAATGCTCTTGGTAAGGGCTCCGATGTCTACTTCCACGGTAGCGAGCTAGACCTTGAGCACATCGACTTCTCTGATATGAATCTTGATATTCAGATTGAGAACAAGATCGATTGTGCCTGTGAGGCAGATCCATCCGCAGCTGAAGGTGCTGAGGATCGTAAATAATAAGCCCTGGCGAGAAGATCAATCCACACGTTTCTTCTCGCCAACAAACTCGTAAGGAGAAACACATGCAGTCCAACGAAGTAGCTTCCGAGCAGATTGACAACCTGGTAAACATGATTGATGGCTATGCCGAGAAGGGCGGTCATCACCTCAACGTTAACGTTTTTACTAAGGACACTCTTCTTGATGCTCAGGCACACCCAGAGAAGTATCCTCAGCTGACCATTCGCGTTTCTGGTTACGCTGTTAAGTTCAACTCCCTTACTAAAGAGCAGCAGGACGACGTTATTTCTCGTACCTTCCACGACGCTCTCTAAGGATTTCTTGTCCATGTCTTGTTCTGATACTCACATGGATCTCAATGACCCGCTCACAGTTTGTGGGCGGGTCCACTCTATTGAGACCTTTGGTACTGTAGATGGTCCTGGAACTCGCCTAGTTGTGTTTACCCAGGGGTGTCCCATGCGCTGTGCCTATTGTCATAACCCGGATACCTGGCAATTTGGTATTGGAACAGAAAAATCGGTAAAAGAAATTCTTGCCATCTTTGACCGCAATAGAGCTTTTTATAAAAACGGCGGAATTACAGCCACTGGCGGCGAACCACTCGCTCAGCCTGAGTTTATCGGCGCTCTGTTTGAGGCGGCTCATAATGACCCTCGTGGACGTATTCATACCTGTCTTGACTCTTCTGGCATCGCGTATAATCCAGAAACTCCAGAAAAATTTGAGCGTGTTCTTGATAACACTGATTTAGTGCTCCTTGATATCAAGCACTCTGATCCAAAGGGCCACATTAGTCTTTGCGAAGTTGGCTCAGAAAGACCACTTGCGTTTGGCGATGAGCTTAATCGTAGGGGTATTAAAGTTCTTATCAGACATGTAGTAGTACCCGGCATTACTGATTCAGCAGAAGAGCTTGCGGGTGTTGGTAGGATTATTGCCCACTGGGATAATGTTATTGGATTAGACGTACTTCCCTATCATGTGATGGGCGTAAAAAAGTACGAAGAACTTGGCATTCCTTACAAGCTTTCTGATACTCCTGCCATGGATGGAAAAAAGATTCCTGAGCTGCGCAAGCAAGTCCTTATTGCTCGTGCCCTTGAACGCAAAAAGCTTGGAAAACAGTAGATGTTGTATGCATTTACTTAGATAATCTTTTACCAAAATAATAAATATTGAAAAAAATTTCAAATAAGAGTAAAGTTCTTACAAAGTAGCACTTATCTTTTCTCATCTGAGGAGGAGATATGTGGTATTGCAGGAGTCTTATCAAAACAGCTATTAGGCAACCTTTGTTATGGCTTGCTACCTGTATTTTTGCGGCTCTTTTACTAATTCCGGTTTTTACAAATCTAGATACATACAGCATAAATTTTGCTCGAAATGGTGTTGTAAGCGATGAATACGATTACCTTGTCAAACAAGCGGAAAGTTATGGCTCTGATCAGCGCTCATCGGAAAACTTCAAAACTCTTGAAAAGCAAATAGAGCTGTTAGGAAATATTAAGCTTGCCACAACAAGCGAGAAATTCTATCAAGCAAGCTTAACCTACTATTCATTTGTGTTATCAAACAATTTAGCTCTTAGGCTCTACGATAATGACTTTTATTATTTAGCTCAGAAAGCATTTTCTCAAAAGATGCAGCAAGTTCCATTAAGTAATCAATATGAGACTGAGAGTAAATTACCAGCTATACACTCAATTTCATACTCATTAAATAGATTGCCTATTGTTTTAAGATTTCTGCCAGCAATTGGAACCTTCATTGCTTTAGCTCAAATTACTTCTCGAGAAAAACTTCTTGGAAAAGATCAAATACCTTACCTGAAGCGTCTTTCTGGATGTATCGGCGCGTCTACGATTATTGCCTCCAGCATCTGTCTCTGTTCGTATATTCCCCTACTTACCATTGAATTGATGCATAACGGGATTGGATTAGCTTCTTATCCTGTTGTTCTAGTTCAGGCAGGAACCATTTACACTTCAGATGCTCTCCAGTGTGCCGTTTGGTCCGTTATATATACCGCGGTAACTAACATGTTTGTGTCCTTAGTTTTGATCTGCGCATTCTCTATTACCCGTAAGTTTCTTATTCCTCTAGTTATCTATTTGCTTGTAATTTGTTCATCTATCTTTGCAATGGGCCATTCTTCATATCATTTACTTTTAGGGTGGATTGAGTACCTACCTATTGGTTATTTAGATATTGGTGCAATAGTCGGCTTTGTTGGAGATGTTCAATTTTTTACAAACAAGATTGACTATGCTCAACCTCAACCTTTATATGGGTTACTCATATTCATACTATGGGCTGTTTTAATTATTTTCATAACGATCGGAATCAATAAACTCAGAAAATTATTACAAGCAGACTTAGT
>CALBBS010000204.1 GCA_937926845.1 uncultured Atopobium sp.
GCTGGAACTTGAAGAGCTAGAGCTGGAATCGTTAGAGGAGCTATCGTTAGACTCTGAGCTGTTAGAAGGAGTCTCACGAGTAACAGTCTCAATTGCATAAGCAACGTTGTTGTTAGCAGATGCAGCCTCCTGAGCAGCAAGCTGAGCTTTTACCTCAGCATCAAGGGAGTCATAGTAAGCCTTAGCCTCTGCAACCTGGCTCTGAAGACCATCTGCGGTGGTCTTCATTTCAGCGACCTGAGCCTGAAGGTTCTCCTGCTCAGCCTGAAGCTCAAGCTGCTGAGCCTGAAGCTGGTCACCAAGAGCCTTGACGGTATTGATGGAGTCAGCCTCCTGCTTGCTGGTGCGGTCCATATAGTAGACGCGACTGACAAAGTCCTCTGGACTAGATGCTCCAAGGAGGAAGTCCAAAGTCTCCTGTGGGCCTGCCTTATAAGCACTCTTCATTGCTGCAGAAAGGACAAGACGCTGCTTATTGAGCTGGTCTGTAGTCTCTGCAATCTGCTCCTGAACCTCACCAATTTTGTTGTTGGTGGCGTCAAGTGCATAGGTTTTCTCGTTAAGGTTATCCATGGCCTCTGCAAGAGCTGCACCAAGAGAGTCTAACTGGGCAGATGCGGCCTCAAGATCGCTTTGTGGGTCTGCGAATAGCTTGGCTGGGGTAAGCAGCGTAGCAGCTACACCAAGACCTGCAAATAAGAGAGCGTCTCGTCTTGTGAAAGATCGGCGCTGTGACATATAAGCTCCTTCCGCAAAGCACGAAATCAATTGGGCAACGTGTTGCTTTGCTTTGCCATCTAGGATAGCTCATTTGATAAAAAATCAAAGTCAACTCGCCGATTTCTTAGCGAGAAACCCGTGTAAACAGGAAGCTACCCTATTGAGTATTTGAATAGTTTACCCCGAAAATGACATTTCATACAAATTCCAAAGACTATTTGTGCAGTTATATAGCATGGTGCGGGCAAATATCATTGCATAAATTTATCTTTGACCTGCAATTATGGAGAAATTCTATGTATTGCAAACAAGTTTACTGTGATTAACAAAATGCTTATATAAATAAGACAAATGGCTGACAAGCACGTAGTCTTGCCAGCCAAAATTGTCAGGTTAAAGTAAGTCTGATGTAAGTGATTTAGCTTATTGAACCTTAATAAGGGTGTAGACCTCTTGGTCAAAGCACTTGCCAATAATCTCCCTTGGGTGCAGGTAGCAAAGCTCAAGCGCAAATGCAAAGCCAGCCACTTTTGCACCGGCCTTCTCGGCAAGTTGAGCACAAGCAACGCAGGTGCCGCCAGTAGCAACCAGGTCATCAGCAATAAGAACAACGTCGTCTGGGGTAAGAGCATCGGTGTGAATTTGAAGCTCGCTGGTACCGTACTCCAGGTCATAAGCCTGTGCGTAGACCTCACGAGGCAGTTTGCCTGGCTTACGAGCAGGAACAAAGCCTGCGCCCAGTTTGTAAGCTACAGGGGTTCCAACAAGAAAACCACGAGCCTCAGCACCAATAACCTTGGTGATTCCTGCATCAGCAAAGTGCTCTGCAATGTCATCAACAACTGCGTGGAAGCACTCAGGATCTTTAAAAAGTGGAGTTACATCTTTAAAGATAACGCCTGGCTCTGGATAATCAGGAATGCTAATGATATGACTCTCATAATCATACGTAGACACAATGTCCTCACATTCAAAATCAAAATCAATGAATAGTTATATATACCTAGATTACTCGTCTAGATGCATATCCTTAAAAGATTCACGAACTAATTTAGTGATAAGTTCATTTCTAACCGCATTGGTGAGGCCTAACATGCGGGTCAGAGCAGCCATAAACTTCTGACGAGTCTCGTCAGTATGGTCAACTTCAACTCCCCCGCCTTTTTTAGCGTATACGACAAGCGACTTGGCAAACATACTAGATTCTCGGTTTGCAGCCATAACGTATTGACGCAGGTTCTTGGGCTCAAAACCAAAGTGACGAAGTTCACTACAAAGGCGAATCAGTGTAAGGTCCTTGCCATCTACAAGGTCTCTACCATGAGGAGAGCGCTTTAAAGCAATAACGCCTGCTTCGGAAAGCTGACGAACAAAGCCTACAGAGCATCCCACAATTTCTGGGATGCGATCAATAGCGTGATATTTCTGAACTACCTCAGGGTCATCTACAGGTACCACAATAGCATCAGCATGCGTGGCACCAAGAATTGCTTGAGACACTTGCTTTCCATCAAGCTGAGGTTGAGCCTGGCGAGAAGAACTTTGATCTTCAGGTGCAGCCTGAGCCTCAGCTCCAGTTGCCTCATCAGTCTGAACTTTGACCTGTTGTTCAGCTTCAGGGTTTTTATCTTGCCTATCAAGCTCTTCTCTAATAACTGAGAGTGGCATAAAACGGCTTTTTTGCAGATATAGAATAGTCTCAAGTCGCTTAACGTCTTTTTGGGAATACAGACGATAGCCACCAGCAGTTCTGGTAGGAGTAAGCAAGCCTTCATCCTGCAGATACCTGACTTTAGAAACACTCAAGTCAGGATAGAGAGTCTGTAATTTCTTGACTACTTTACCAATGGTAAGAAAGCCTGAATCAGCCATAAAGCTATCCTTTAACCTTAAGCTGAAACTCTGCTGGTATGGAAGACCATGCGGAAGGTGCCAATCTGAATAGTTGAACCATCGCGCAAGGTAGCCTTGTTAATAATGGCGCCATCGACCCAAGTACCATTGAGAGAATCAAGGTCTTCAATAGTTGCATAACCAAGAGCAAGATTAGAGAGATCGATGGTGGCATGATTTCTGGAAACTGTCATGTCGTTCAAGAAAACACTGCTCTTTGGATCTCTGCCAAGAGAGATTTGAGGTAGATTAAGCTCAAAAGTCTGACCAGTCTGTGGTCCCTTAACAATAGTAAGGACAGGATGAGCAGGCTTTTGTTGAGCCATAAGATCTGGAACCGTAGCGTCAGCTGATGGCATGCGGAAAATCTCTGTTGAGTCTGGTGACTGCTGTTTGATGTCGTCAGTTGACATGGTTTCTCCTTAATTTGGTTACATGATAATAATAGCGCTTAACGACAAGCAATGCAGTCCATTTCGATGAGCGCACCAAGAGGCAACGCAGAAACCTCAACAACTGCTCTGCCAGGTGCAGGAAGAACAAAGTACTGCCTATAAATCTCGTTTACCTTAGGCAAATCATTGATATCAGCAAGGTAGATAGTTGTCTGAGCTACATCAGAGAGCGTGCATCCTGCCTCTGCAAGGATTGACTGAGCAAGATGTATGACACGAGCAGTCTGATCTTCAATTCCTCCGTCTATTAGCTTCTTTGGGTCTTCTGCAGAAACCGCAATTTGACCAGTTACAAATACCAATCTACCTGCAGTAGTACCCTGAGAGTATGGTCCCATAGGAGCTGGAACGCCTACCGCATTAATCGCATATTTCATAGAAGATCACCCCTTGCGCCAATGAAATCATCAGAGGCTCTAAGTAAATCCCAACCCTCAAGTTTATCTTTAGCTACTACTACTTTAGTGTTACTTGCAAGTTCTGAAAACCATGGAAGATATGTTTTTAGACCTTCAATGAGCTGCTTATAGCCAAGAGGATGAACTGTCTCAAAAGAAAGCAGGCTCCTATATAGAATTACCGTATGCACTGGAGGAACCATAACCAGATAGGCGGGAACTTTCTTGGTTGAAACATTGGCCACAAGAGCAGGGATTGTTTGGTCAAGCATAAGATTGTAAAGCTTTGAGTCTTCTGGAAGCTTCTGTTCTCCCAGGTAGTCCATAAGGACCTTCTTGGCCTTTTTACCAGCAAGAAGAAGTGGAGTAAGCAGCGGAGTTGCATCTTCCAAAGACACTTCTGCATAAGGAGCTACACCGTTTTGCTCGACTGACGCAATGATAGAAAGCCACTCGTCTAGAACAAGAGAGCGCTCAGATGCATCAAGTACCACGTACTCGTTTTGACCAGAGCGCGCGAGAAGACCGATGGAAGACAAAGATCCGTCCCCCGTAAGTGCACACTCAAATGAAGTCTCTCCTACCTCAAGCTGTTTACCTGCAAAGACAGCTTCCACAAAATTTTGAGATGATGAACCACTCACCAGCGTGTAGCCGATACCACTCAGGTCAATAAGAGCGCAATCTTTCAGAGCTTCCTCAAGGGGTTTTTCGCCATAAAAAGATTGGGCTAAGTTGAAGCCTGCAGTTGAGGTTGAGAATTGTGCGCCAAGATACTCAAGTTCGGTATGAAGGATAGAGCGTTTCTGCTCAGACATTAGTTTCTCCCAAAGAGATACGGAGCAACCGAATACAGGTCAAAGAGGTTGTAGGCCGGAATAGTCCACAACGTAAGATGTGCCTGGGTAATGGTGGTGCCAACCTGCGCGGAATCTTGGGACCAGTCAGTTGAAGAAATCAGCTGGTTGTTAGCTACTGGATAGTTGGGAGAAAGCATGGAGGTCTGGTAGGTGAAGTCTTTAGAGCCAGGCCATGCCATATACGTGGTAGAAGTTGATGGTTTAACCACTGCAGAGAGCAAGAAGTTGTCCTCGCTCGTACGAATCTGCACAATCTGGTCAGTTCGCTGAATGATCACACGATTGTAATTGCGATAAGCCCAGTTCATCAGAATAGCAGTATCGTCAAAACGACCTTGTGTAGTCTCGCAACCAAGCACACAGGTATAAAGCGTAATGTTCCCGCGCTTGGAAGCTCCCAAGAAGGCAGTACCAGAGTCTTCTGCGCCTGTTTTAATGCCGAGAAGACCTCGGTAGGTGTCCATAAGGTCATCGGTTGAGTGGAACGTGCGCTGCTCCCCTCCTACCGTTGTAGTGTATGACCTGGTATGTACAGCGCTTGCGATAAGTGGATAGTGCTCGCGTGCATAACGACCCATCAGAGCAAGGTCTCGCGCGGTTGAATAGTGACCATCAGCATCTAAGCCGTGAGGATTCTGGAACTGCGTGTGTGTCATGCCTATCTCAGCAGCCTTTTTGTTCATTTGGTCAACAAAGGCCTGTTGAGAGCCAGATACGTTGATAGCAATGTTATAAGCTGCGTCATTTGCGGAATACACCAGCATCATCATAATGAGCTGTCTGAGTGTAGGCGTATCGTCCGAGGTCAAACCGGCAACTTGTGAACCCTCTTCAAGATCTGGAACTGTGATTTTACATGGCTCATCAAGATTAACGCCAGAATCAAGCGCAACAATTGCAGTCATAACCTTAGTAATGGAAGCCATAGGAAGCTCTTGATCTGGATTTTTGCTCCAGAGGACGTTTCCCTGAGCATCGGTGACAATGGCAGCAGTTGCCTCAGTAAGTTTTGGCTCATCTGTTACGGAAGTCTTGTTAGAAGAGGTATTTTCTGCCAGAGCCGTAGTTGCAGGAGCAACAGGAGCAGCTAGAACAAATACAAGTAGCACGCTTACAAGAAAAGCCAGCATCTTATGAGAGAACTGGCGCAAAGATACATGGTTGTGCTGAAGGAAAGTCATAAACAACCTAACTTATGCTTGAGTGCGTTTACTATCTTTAACTATTTTAGCTGCTTCACCAGTATAAACAATGGCAGTAATTGCCGAGAAAACAATTCCTATGTACACAAAGAAGATACCTAGAGCGCTGCTTTCAGAGTTAAGACCTGGAAGCCAGCTAACGTTTACCAGGCCAAGTCCAGAGACTACTGGAATACCCAGAAGAAGCAAACTAAATCCAGTCATTAAAAATGCAGTTGCTGCTTTACCAACAAAGACAACATCAATAGGACGCCTGCGGAATTTACGAACTGCAAGAGCACCAAGAGTAAGGTAAACATCTCGTCCAATAACAAAGAGTGGAATCCAGAGAGGAAGTTCACCAATAATCAAGAGGCCAAGAACACCTGTGATAAGAAGCACTCGGTCCATGATAGGATCCATGATTTTGCCAAGCCAACTGACAGTTTGCGTTCTACGAGCAACCTGACCGTCAAGAAAGTCGGTAACAGCTGCGGTTACATAACAGCCAAGCGCAACCCAACGATTTCCACCTGTTGAGAAGAGCACAAGAAAGATAATCGTAAGGATTAATCTGCAAAAAGTAATGACGTTTGCAACAGTAAAAATAGCGTTAGAAGGATTGTTGGAACTACCAACTGGATCAGTAATAGTTCCCTCTGCCTGCGCTTTTGCTGCATCGGCGTCTGCTGCTTCTTTAATTTGGGATGCTACTTGATTAGCTAGCTGCTGCCTAGTTTGCAACGTTTCACTCCCCTTTTTGTAGTACATAACATGCGTCTATTTTAACGTAAGTTGCACAATAGCAAACTATTGGCACATTTGTTTAACAAAGGAAGCAAGAACACGAACACCCTGAGCATAGACGCGCTTCTCGATCCTTTCATCAATGCCGTGGACGCCGTTGGCCTCATCTTCTGGTGTGGGTCTAAAAGGACAAATGCGCAGAATAGAATCACAGATTCCCTCGTAGCGGACAGAATCAGTTCCGCCGCACACAAAAGACGGAACAAAGGTAACGCCAGGATAGTAATGCTCCAAGATAGCTTTGAGTTCCTGATATCCTGCACCAGTTGGAGAGTCAATTCTTCCGGCGGGTGTTGAGTGCAAAGCCTCAACCTCAATGGAAGGATTTACTTGAGTGGCAATCTGTTTGATGTGTTCAAGGGTCTCTTCAACACTAACACCTGGAAGCAGCCTGATGTTGATAGTTGCGCTGACATTACCAGGCATAACGTTAGCCGCACTACTTGAACCCTCAAGCATGTTAAACGCGTAAGTGGTTGTGACAAAGGGATAAAGCTCTTTGATTTGTGCTGCAGCAAGAGCAATCTTATCTGCATTTGCAT
>CALBBS010000205.1 GCA_937926845.1 uncultured Atopobium sp.
GGCGAAAAATTTTTTAAAAATCTTTTAGAAAGGGGGTGGGAACCTAAAAATTGGGGGGGTTAGAGGGGTCGGGAGGTGACATAAGGGCACCCTCTATAGGGTGTGCGGGGCGATTTTTGGGTCTGGAAACGAGCCCTCTGGCAGCGTTGCTAGAGGTGCGCTTCGTGCAGGCGCCTCAACTACAGGTACCTGCCCAAGGTCTTAGAGGTTCACTCCTCGTTATATATAGAGGATCCGTATGTAAGCTCCATTGCTCACTTTATGGAGGTATCTCTGTTTGTCCGACCCGTAATTCTTCAACCTTCACCTGTGGCTTGAGCCTACCCGCCTGCCGTATGCTGGTTACGACCATATCCTTTCAAAGTAGACAGGAGAACTCCAGTGTCGCAGGAAGACAACCCGAGCCCCCAAGGCGATTCCACCTCCGAAACCTCACCCCCTTCCGAGGCTCCCAATAATCAGGTAAATAGCGCCCCTGTTACGGAATCAGAAAAAACAAATAATCCAACAGCAGGAACCCTCAACAAGGAAGAGGGGGCAAAAGAAAAGCGCAATAGATTCAAAGAGTGGCTACACAACATCAAAGAATTGCCACATAATATAAATAAATATATCACTGAAGATAATCCCATTTTAGACAGCAAAGAACTCAACAAGAAATACCCAATTGACATTTTGAAATCAATATTTTGGGTTCAGGAAAAAGATCATAAAATCATTTGCTATACTTCTATTCTCCTATTAGCTCATATAATTTTCTATTACCTTAATTGGATCTACCCTGTAGACCTACTCCGAATTATCATAACAGTAATATTCTTAATATTTGTAATAAAAAATGCATGCTCCGCATATCAAAACAGGGTCATTATTGTTGAGTCTTTCAAGAAATACCCACTTCAATTTTTTACAACGATTATTGCCGTAGGTGGACTATTTGCATTAGTTGCTCCAGCGGTAATGAACGTGTTGAAGCTTGTTGGAGATAGCTCCGCTTTAACCACTGCAATACTCACTATCACTGGTGGATTTATTGCAGTCTTTGGACTTATTAAAAGCCACCAAAAAAGCGAGCTTGAACGTGAGCAATTGGAGGTTCAGAAACAGAAAGATGCTCGAGATCATATTCGTCAGCTTCATGATTCATACAATGACCGTTTTGATAAAGCTGTCGCGGAGCTTAACGGTAGCGATGTGAAAGCCGCCTATACAGCTGTACCTAAACTAGCTAAGCTTGCCGATGACTGGTTAGATTACGAAGACCTCAGCAATAACCCTGAAGAGCTGGAGAAGCTGGAAAATAAGGCAAAGAAAGAAGTTCAAACAATCATAAATATTCTTTGCAAGTATATACGCACTATTCCAAATAATTACACCCATGAACAGTTGGAAGAATTTGACTCTCTTCCAGAACCAGACATAGAAAAACTTACTCACGAGGCTGATATACGTCGTCTTATTTTTTCTGAAATGAGCGACCGATCCAGCAAGGTCACCATTGAAAATGGTGAAATATCCACCACACCTGGCATATGGAGTGAATTCGATTTCAATTTCAGTCAGGCTCCAATTTTCTACCCTTTGATTAACCTTACAATCGAAAAAGGAAATTTTATCGCTGCCCAGTTTTACGTACACACAGATTTCCGTCTAACTTGCTTCATCCAGAACGCAAACTTTCAATACGCGATATTCTCAGAAGAAGCCCTATTCTGTGGAGCGCGTTTCATGAATAACGCAAGTTTCTTTGACGCGGTTTTCACTCAGGATGCATGCTTTTGTCAAGCGTTCTTAACCCAGGACGCAGATTTCAGCCATGTGACTTTCGCCCAGCTCATAGACTTCAGGCAGGCGACCTTTGGCCAGGAAGCGAACTTCGGCGGTGCAACCTTCACCAAGAACGGGTTCTTCCGTGCTGCGACTTTTAAAGCTAAACCAAAATTCACGTATTCTGATGAACGCGGCAGATTTTGGAGAGCTCAGTTCTCTGCAAGTGTGGGACCCCAAGATTACGATTTCACTGTTTACGGGTCTATCGATCTTGGAGAAGCTACACTGCTCGGTGAGACGTTCGAGATTCCCCTTGATACAATACTTTTCGACCCGATGTCCCCAAAGAATAAGTATGGGAATTACAGTGGGCTAAGCAGCCCAGCAAAGTCAAAAGAAGATTCTGGCCCCTCCCTCAAAATATT
>CALBBS010000206.1 GCA_937926845.1 uncultured Atopobium sp.
TTGGGTCAAACCATCTGGCGAGAAAACCCCTCTTGCCGGAGACGTTCGCTTTGATGATGTAACCTTTGGATACGACGATAATCAGACGGTTCTTGCAAACCTCACACTTTTTGCAAAGCCCGGACAAAAGATTGCATTTGTTGGCTCAACTGGCGCTGGTAAAACAACCATTACCAACCTCATCAACCGCTTCTATGACGTTCGCAGCGGAACCATCACCTACGATGGCATACCAATCAACGATATTAAGAAATCTGCGCTCAGATCCTCTCTTGGCATTGTTTTGCAGGATACACATCTGTTCACGGGTACCATTGCAGACAATATCCGTTTTGGTAAGTTAGACGCCACTGATGATGAGGTCATTGCTGCAGCAAAGATCGCAAACGCGGATAAGTTTATTCGTCGTATGCCTCGCGGTTACAACACTGTACTCACCTCTGATGGAGCTAACCTCTCCCAAGGTCAGCGACAGCTTCTGGCAATTGCTCGCGCCGCTATTGCTGATCCTCCCGTACTTATTCTGGACGAGGCAACCTCCAGTATTGATACGCGCACTGAGGCACTTATCGAGAAGGGCATGGATGCCCTTATGGCAGGTCGTACCGTCTTTGTGATTGCTCACAGGTTGTCTACGGTTCGTAACTCTGATGCCATTATGGTTTTGGAGCATGGTCGTATTATTGAGCGTGGTACCCACGATGAGCTTATTGCGAAGCACGGGGAGTATTACCAGCTGTACACAGGCTCGCGAGAGTTGGAGTAAGGCGTTAGTATGTTTGAAGCTTTAGCTGTTGCTCTTGGTGGGGCATTGGGTAGTTTAGGTCGCTGGCAGTTGGGAGTCCTCTTTAAACAGTGGATTCCTAACCTGCCAGTTGGTACGTTTGCTGCAAATGTAGTTGCAGGTTTGATTATTGGCTTTGTGACAGGACTTGACCTTGCAAGTCCACTTCAACCACAGGTAAAGCTATTCTTAGCCGTTGGCCTTTGTGGGGGACTTTCGACCTTCTCGACCTTCTCAAATGAAACGCTAACCTTTATTCAAGCAGGTAATTGGGCTGCTGCAGGTATGAACATTGCAGGTAACGTTATAACGTGCCTGGTTGCCGTGTTTATTGGATTGAAAGTATCAGCCGTTGTGTCGTAGTACAAATAATTCAAACGTTTACATTAAAAGCCAGATATCCTTCTTTTGGATACCTAGCTTTTTAATTTGCTCTTTAAATACCGCCGTTGCGCTTTATTTTGTCATCTTTGGCAGTACAAAGAGCACGATTCCCATGGTAACAAGGGGAACACAAGCTACACATACAAGTACAAAGAGTGCATTTTGAGCTCCTAAAAAGGTACTTGAAGCTAAGTCGGCAGCTCCAAGCTGAGAGGCTGCTACTACACCAGAAATAACGCTGGTGCCCATGGCTCCAAAGAGCTGCTGCATTGTATTAATAACAGCATTTCCATCTGCTTTGCGGTCTTCTGGAAGGTGTCCCAAGGCTACCGTAAAATTGTTTCCCATCTGAAGTGCCTGACCAATGGCAAAGATAGCAAAAATATACGTAATCATTTCTACGGTAAGTACGTGAACAAAGAGCAGCAAAAGGAGCATGCTGGTAAGGCAGCAAAGAATGCCTGTAACAATAGGCTTTTTAGCTCCTAGCTTGTCTAAAATCTGACCAGAAATTGGTGCCATAACTGCACCAATAGCACATCCTGGAAGCATCTGAGCTCCTGCGGCGGTGGCTCCTGCACCCAATACTAGCTGGGAGAAGTTAGGCAGAAGATATGACTGACCAAGAATAATAAATTGCAGAGCAACAATAGCAAAGAGTGAGAGTACAAAGCCCTTCTCGCTAAATACCTCAAGGTTAATGATAGGAATTTTTGGAGATGCTTCAGATTGATCTTGGCGTTTAAAGGAGTTCTCGTGATGCACAAAAAGTGCAAGTGAGCTGGCAAAAATTACCATTGCAAGTAAAACTGGAATGCTCAGAAGTCCAAATGCGCTGGACTCGTCAATAACAAAGATAAGTGCAATAAAACTTATCGTAAGAAGTAACCAACCAAAGACATCAAAAGAGATAACCTCAGTTTCATGGCTCTGTTGGATTGAACTAATTCCCAGTATAAATGCCACAATCAAAAAGGGGAGAAGACCAGCAAAAATCATTCGCCAGCCAAGATGTTCTGCAATCCAGCCGCCAGCTGAAGGTCCTACTGCAGGAGCAACAGCGGTGACCAGCATACCAATGCCCATCATGACACCCATATTTTTAAGCGGAGCTTGTTCGGTAATAATGTTGAACATGAGAGGTAAAGCCAGGCCAGTGCCAATTCCTTCTAAAATACGGCCCAGCAACAGCAACATAAACGTTGGAGCAGCAAACCCACAGAGTATGCCACTGATATAGAAGATCATGGCTACAGTAAAGATGCTTTTTGTCTTGAATCGTCTGTTTAAAAACGATGACATAGGCATGATAATGGCAAGAATCAAAAGGTACGAGGTGGTCATCCATTGTACCGTTGAGGTGCCAATAGAGAATTCTTCCATCAACGTTGGAAACGTCACGTTCATGGCAGTTTCTACGACAACTCCCGAGAAGGACATAATTCCTGTTGCAATTACAGAAAGAACAAGTTTTGCGTTGAGCTCTCTTTTAAACATTTAATCCCTTCTTTTCTCGGCGGTACATCGTAACACTATTCAAAGTAGGTTTTAATACTGTTGGCGTATTCATCATGGTTCTATAAGCAGGCAAAAAACGGGGCGGTTTGAACCGCCCCGTTCCGCTTAGCTATATTGCTTGTTGGAAAACTGCTTATTTAGCTTTGCCCTGGTTGGCAACAGCGTTAATCTTTGCCTCAATGACAGCTGGATCGCCAATATAGTGCTTGTCTACAATGTTCCAGTCCTTGTCAAAGGTGTAGGAGCAAGGAATGCCAGTTGGGATGTTGACCTCAAGAATCTCTTCTGGAGTAAGGTGCTCAAACTGCATAACAAGAGCGCGAAGGCTGTTACCATGTGCAGCAATAAGAACACGCTTACCTGCCTCAAGCTGTGGCTTGATCTCCTGCTCAAAGTAAGGCCATGCGCGTGCAATGGTGTCCTTGAGGCACTCGGTGTAAGGAAGGTCCTCTGCTGGGACATCGCGG
>CALBBS010000207.1 GCA_937926845.1 uncultured Atopobium sp.
CTTCTTTCTCAAATGTGAGGTAATCCACGCTTGACGTAGTGCCAGGCTTATCTGACATGAGCCGAATGACTACAAATGGAATGTGATTAAGCCATGCAACCTGGGCAATTGATGCACCTTCCATCTCACAACAATCGGCTCCAAAAGTGTTGTAAATATGATCAGCAAGTTCTGATGAGCTTACAAACTGATCACCTGAGGCTACGCGACCAGAAATAACATTCAGTTCAGGCACAATTTTTTGAGCTGAAGAAAGGGCATGCTCAACTAGGGCATCATCTGCTTTAAACGAAAACACAGGAAGGCCAGGGATTTGACCGGCAGCATAATTAAGAGGACCTACGTTCATGTCATGCTGAACCAAATCGGAAGAGATGACAATGTCTCCTACCTTGAGCTCAGGATTAAGTAGTCCAGCAATACCGGTGTTGATAACATGGGTAATAGCAAAGGTATCAATTAGAATCTGTGTACAGGCAGCAGCATTAACTTTGCCAATTCCTGACTGAACAACAACTACAGGAACTTCTCCTAAAAAACCTTCAACAAACTGCATACGAGCTTGTTCGTACGTGCGCTTAATGGTCATCTGCTCTTTAAGCAATGCAACCTCAGGCTCCATGGCTCCAATAATGCCAATTTTCATGTTAGGCTCCTACTCCTGCTAGCCAACTGGAACCAGCCAGGGCTCTTACAATTTTGTCTCGTACACTCATTTCGCTTGCGTCATCTTTAATGTGAACATGAATAACTACCTTGATACCTGTCTCAGCAATGCTTGACGCTTCAACTTCAATAGGAAGTGTTCTATCCAGCTGAGGTGCAACTACCTCTTTAATAATTTCTGTAATTTCTTGCGTTACAGCATCAAATTCAACAGTTGGTTTAAGCACTATATTGATGGGAACCTCTGTGATATCCCACCTGGTACGGTGTGCAAGTGCTGTTTTATTGAGTACTGAATTAGGAATGATGTCTACCCTACCTCCACGAGAGCGAACAATGGTGGAGCGCCAATTCATATCAATGACCTCTCCAGAAATAGCTCCAATGCTTACCTGATCTCCTGGTTTAACCACACCTCCCAGCATGAGACCCAAGCCTCCTGCCAAGTTAGAAATGGTATCCTGCAGGCCAAAAGACAAAGCAATGGAGGTAACTCCCAAAGCGGTTACAAATGCTGTCGGCTGAATACCAAAAACAGGCTGCAATACCGCGAGAATAGCAAATGTCCAGATAACTCCACGTAATATGTTGACAAAAATAGATGCCGACGGCAGCTTAGATGAATCCAAGGCCTTTCTTGAGAGCTTTACTGCAAAATGCTCAATCAAAAATGCAATGAAAAACACCACTACAAAGGTAACTACTCTGAAAATAAAATCTTGTGGAGTGAGGCCCAAGATCAAGCCGTCATGCATTATCACCATGGCTATCCCTCAATTTTTACAATCGGAGCAAAGCCCTTCATGAGCTTCTTTGTCTTATTAGTACGCGTAAACTTGACCTCAATAGTATCGCCCTGAACTGCTAAAACAACGCCTGGGCCAAAGGTCTTGTGAGAAACCTGGTCTCCCACAGCAAAACTTGCAGAAGCGCGGGCTGGGTCTTTCTGAATAGGAGCTGTACGTGGAGCTGGAGCACCGCCGGTAGAGCGCGTGCGAGAACCAAAAACGTTTCCACCGTAGACCTCGGAGCCGCGACCAGAACCAAAGGTTCCATGACGGTCTCCTCGCTTTGCCCAACCAACTCCAGAAAAACCTGCAGAACCAACACCAATAGCTTTTACGTGCTCTTGGGGGATCTCTCCCACAAAACGCGATACAGGATTTGCCTGAACAGAGCCGTAAGTCCTTCTGGTAGATGCGTATGTCAAATACAGACGCTTGCGCGCACGCGTAATAGCAACATAGGCAAGTCTGCGCTCTTCTTCTAGCTGAGCAGCCTCTGCCTCATAATTTGCATGAGGGAAGATTCCCTCCTCCATACCAGCAACAAAAACTGCAGGAAACTCCAGACCCTTTGCAGCGTGAATGGTCATG
>CALBBS010000208.1 GCA_937926845.1 uncultured Atopobium sp.
CGCTCTTCCGATCTAACCACCAGGTCAGCCGCAGCAAGGGTGGCACCCATGTTGGAGATGTAGGGCTTAACCTCCCAGCGAGCAGCCTCCTCGTCAGAAAGCTTCATGAGCAAGACAACCTCGTCGTAGAGCTTCTGGCCTGTTGACTGAATGATGCGCAGGTTTGGACGAGCAAGAAGCTCCTGCTTAAGCGCAGCAAACGTCTCGTTGATACTACGAGCGCCCAAACTACCGCCAAAGATAAGCAGCAATGTCTGATTGTCTGCAATACCCAGCTCTTGCCTCGAGGCGGCTCTGTTAGCAGAAAGAACACTCTTTCGTACAGGATTACCAGTAACCACAATAGTGTCTTGAGCCTTTACGTGGCCCTCAAAAGCCTTACGAGCCTCTGGGAACGCAATGCACACCTTATCTGCTTTACCAGCAGATACACGGTTAGCAAGACCAGTTACTGAGTTCTGTTCGTGAATCAAATAGGGGATGTGTAGCTTTGCGCAAAGCTGAAGCAAAGGCAGCTCAACATAGGCGCCAAAACCAATAGCAACATCAGGTGCACCCTGCTCTTTGAAGCGCTTGTGCAGCTGCATCTTTGCGCGCTCAAGATTGTATGCCGCGCTGATGAGCGTCCAAGGACGTCTGCGATCAAAGCCATTTACATGGATAGGTACCAGCTCAAATCCTGCCTCAGGCACCAGCGTACCTTCAAGCTTGTTGGGCTGACCGTAAAACGTAACCTGGTGGCCGCGCTCACGAAGCTCCTCAGCTAGAGCCAGGGCTGGGTTAATGTGACCAGCGGTTCCACCTGCAGCAATTGCAACAGAGAGTTTCTTCTGTTCTGCCATGCAATCCATCTCCTAGAAATCAGCTATCGGCGAGCCCTGTTGTTTCCACGAAGCCTGTCTGATGCAGAAGGTCCCAAATCAATTCTGCGCCTTCCGGAGGCATCTGTCGTAATACGGCCTTGAAGGGCGTCGTCATCTCTTGAGCGCAAAACGCCTCGTGATGGGCGCGCGGAGCTTTGTGCGCTGCTCTTAGGGCGAGAAGAACGTGGGAGTGGCGTACCTACTCCTACCCCACCATCAACCATGGTAAGACCAGCAAAACCTGGAGCATCAAAGGTATCCTGCTCTTCAGCTATGCTCCAAGAAGCGCGTTGCCTATCGTACTCGGTTTCTGGAAGCCTTGACTGCCTTGAAACAGACATCAAAAGACCAACCATCAAGATACTAGACATGATGGTTGAACCGCCGTATGAGATAAACGGCAGAGGCTTACCAGAAAGAGGCAAAAGGCCCAAAACACCACCAATGTTAACAAAGGCCTGGATGATAAACATAGAGGTACAACCTGCAGCAATAAGCCTGCCAGTCAAATCTGGTGCATAGCGAGCAATCTTAAAGCCTGCCCATACCAGGGCGCCAAATACAGCCAAAAGACCCAAAACGCCAATAAAGCCCAGCTCTTCTCCAATAACCGCAAAAATAAAGTCATTGTGAGCCATAGGAAGATAGGAATATTTCTGGCGAGAAAAACCAAAGCCAACACCAAAAATACCGCCAGAGCCAAAAGCATAAAAGCCCTGTGCAAGCTGATAACCTGCACCGTAATAATCAGCCCAAGGGTTGAGCATAGTCACAACGCGAGCACGAGAATAATCATCTTTAAGAGATAAGAAGGCAAAGCCAATAAAGCCAGCAACAGCAATAGTTGCCAGAACCCTTCGGTCAACATCGGCAAGGTAGCCAATGACCAAAAGTGTTCCCACAATAATCAGTGTGGAGCCCTTGTCTGGCTGGGCCAAAATAAGAAGCAGTGGCGCAAGCGCAGCAATAGCAAACTTTTTAAAGAACTCCATCTGATCTATGGTCTGATCAATAAAGTATTGCTGAGCCAAGTACGAGACAGAAATTAAGATGGTAATCTTTGCAAACTCAGACGGCTGGAAAGAAAACGGTCCAATTGAAATCCAACGGGTTGCACCATATGCATCAGCGCCAGCAATAGGAGTAAAAATAATTGCCAACATTCCAATGGTCACAATCCAGATAGGTACCTGGAAGTTTCTTACTACTGCGCGGTAGTCAATGCGAGAAACAATAAAAGCTAACGCAACTCCTGCCGCAGCAAAGCCAAGCTGACGCTGCACGTAGTAGAAGGGGTTATAGCCCATGTCCTCAGAAGTCATTGCAGAAATCGAGGATGCAGAATAAATCATAACCAGGCCAAAGCACACCAGAATAGCCGTTGACACCAGAAGTACCAGACGAGGCTGCATAAAACGCTCTGGAATAGCACCAAAGCGGCCTTTAGTCTGCGAGCTCTCGGAAGATTTCTGGCGAGAAGCACGTGGTTGCTGTGCACGTTCCCCTGTTCTGTTTCTGCTGGTAGCCATTATCGACCGCTCTCTTTTTGAGCAAGATCTGCCACCAGCTGTTTAAAGACACGACCACGCTGAGTCATGCCTGTGAACTCGTCAAATGAGGAACATGCTGGTGAGAGAAGCACTACAGAACCTGGACAAGCAAGCTCTACCGCACGCACAAAAGCTTCATGCATATGAGGCTCTTCTACCACTTCTGCATGGCCACCAGAAACGCGGCGAAGTGCCTCTGCAAAGCGAGGACCTGCCTCTCCAAAGCAGATTGCGTATGCACAGGTAGCGGACACCTTCTGAGCAAACTCATCAAGCTCTGTGCCCTTATCGTGACCGCCAAGTAGCAAAATAACGTCTTTACCTGGGAACGAAGTTAATGATTTTTCAACTGAATCAGTGTTTGTTGCTTTGGAATCGTTAACGTACAAAACACCATTAACCGTATCAACTGGCTCAATTCTGTGCTCAAGCGGCATAAAGTCCAACAGGGCATGCCTAATAGAAACAATATCAAGTCCCAGGAATAAGCCACATGCAGCCGCAGCAAGAGCGTTGAGTGCATTGTGCGCTCCCCTAATGTGGAGTGCATCAGCTGCTACAAGCTCCAACTCTTTACCAGATAGCCTGACTACCAGCGCTCCATTGCGTACAAAGGCGGCGTTTTGCGTACCGGGATCTGTCTGAGCAAGATGGCATACGGCAATGCCGCGAGCCTCAAGGCGAGAAGACACGTCCTGACAAAACTCATCCAAGTCAGAGACAATTGCCAGGTCATTTGTATCAAGGTTGGCAAAAATCTTCTCTTTAGCTGCTGCATACGCCTCGAGTGAACCATGCCACTCAAGGTGATCTGGCGTGATGTTTAAAAGCATCGCAACGTGAGGATGCAATTTTTGAGTAGTAGCAAGCTGGAAGCTTGAAAGCTCTGCTACAAACCAGCTCTTAGGTTTTCTCTCTGCAAGTTGGTCCGTAATAGTTAATCCGATATTGCCAACAGCACTTGCATCAAGGCCTGCATACTGCAGAATAGACGTGGTCAAGCTTGTGGTAGTAGTTTTACCGTTTGTGCCGGTAATACCAATCCACTGTGAAGGACTTTCTTGATAGGCAAACTCTGGCTCGCCCATAATTTGCTGAGAAGCTGCCTTTGCACTTAAGAACAGCTCAGAAGTGTCTGGAATACCAGGAGATGCAATAGTCAGGTCAAAGGTGCCCTCAACCTGATCGGAGCCGCATTGTACCTGTACGCCTAAGTCTGCAAGCTCTTGGATCTTCTCGCCAACAGTAGCATCTGCGCCGCCCACAAGAGTTACGGAAGACACACGACCCTCTGGCTGCTGCAGCAAATACGTGCAGACAGAGACGCCGGTCTTACCAAAACCAAGAACACATACATTTCCAAGTGTTTCTAAAAGCGACACGCAAGCGATCCTTTCCTAGAGTAAAACTCTTAGTGGAGCTGGAAATACAGAGCAAAGCCCAGAGCAGCAAATGCGCCGGAAATAATCCAGAATCTAAAGACTACTTTTGTCTCGTTCCAGCCAAGTTTCTCAAAGTGATGATGCAGTGGAGCCATCAAGAATACGCGCTTTTTAGTTGCCTTGTAGCTGACAACCTGAATGATAACGGACAGTGCCTCGATGATAAAAAGACCGCCCATGACCAGGGAAACTACCTCTGTCTTGGTAAGGACAGCTAGAGCTGCAAAGGCAGCGCCCCAGGCAAGAGAGCCGGTGTCTCCCATAAAAATGCTTGCAGGATAGCTGTTAAACCACAAAAAACCAATACAAGCGCCTGCGATAGATGCGGCAAAAACAGCAAGGCTACTCTCGCCATAGCGGAAAGCTACTGCAGCCATAAAAATCATGACAACCATAACGCAGCCACCAGCAAGGCCATCAAGGCCGTCGGTCAGGTTAACAGCGTTGGAGAGGCCTGCCATGAGCAAAAAGACAAAGAAGAGATACAGCCAAGGGATAGAAATAAAGTTTCCGCCTAAATTGACGGTAGTAGTAAGGATACCCAGGTTGATTTCAAGGCCACCAGGGAACGCAATAATGGGCGTAATGCCCCAAATGTTAACGGCTGCCAGGCAAAATGCAACAGAAATGGTAATAAGTCCAGCCATCTTCTGAGATGCAGTAAGGCCAAGGCTTCTACCATGAGCAACAGACTCGATATCGTCCAGAAGACCAAGCGAACCCGTGAGCAGCATAGCTGCCATAGCAAGAATGAGGTCGGTGTTCCACTGAGCAAGCGCAATACAGGTGAGCACAATGCTTACCAGCATAACAACGCCACCCATAGTAGGAGTACCCTGCTTGACCAGGTGTTGCTGAGGGCCGTCAGCACGAACCTGCTGGCCCACTCCCTCTTTCTTCATCAGTTTGATAAAGAGTGGCATTAAGATCAAGGTGATGATGCAGGAGACACCAAGTGCTACAAACACCTGGTATGTTGGGTAAATAGTCTGGTAAAACATTACTCAGTAACTCCTTTTACAAAAATATCAAGCTGGGCAGACCTAGATGCCTTGGCGAGAAGAACGTCTCCTTGCTTAAGCACTGGTCCGAGCACGGTAAGTGCTTCGTTGACATCACTGAACTGTTCAATTTTATCTTCCGAGAATCCCATAACGCGCGCAGCTTCAACCATTTCACGTGCGGCTCCCGTGCCTACAAAGGCAACAAGGTCTGGGTTCTTAGCAGCAATATAGGCGCCCACATAACCGTGGAGGCGCTTCTCTTCTGGTCCAAGCTCACCAATCTCTCCGATAAGCGCAATGCGACGGCCTGCTGCAGGCATCTGCATCAAAACGTCAAGCGCTGCAGCTGTTGAGTTAGGACTTGCGTTGTATGAGTCGTCAATAATCTTGGCACCGCAGGTTGCGTCAAGTACCGAAAGACGCATACGAGTGGCAGGCATCTGCTCAATAGCCTCTGCAGCTGCGTCAAGGTCAAGACCAAGCGTCTCTATAGCCTCAAGTGCCAAAAGAAGGTCGTCTACCACAACACGCCCAGGTACCTCAAGGGT
>CALBBS010000209.1 GCA_937926845.1 uncultured Atopobium sp.
GTCGCAGTGAAGTGGTCTGCAAGTCAAGGCTTTCTGCAGGTTCTGTGGTTGTGAGCCCGCCAGTGGCTAGAACTACCGATGATGCGTGGACCTTGTGGGTTTTCTCGCCAGCAAAACATTCTTGAAAGGTAACGGTGAAGCCATTGTGCTGGGGTTTTACCGATGTGACTTCTCGTCCTAGGGCAAATTGAACACCGGCTTTTTGGGCACGTCTGAGCAAAAGTGACTGGATGGAGCTTGCTTGCCTGGTAAGCGGGTACATTCTGCCCTCGTCTTCAGTTGCCCACGCAAGACCGCTGGACCTAAAGAAAGAGAGAATGTCTGCAAGGAAGGTGTTCTTATCCCTGCAAACAGCCTGGACAAACTCTGGATGAGAGAAATTCTCAAAGCTCAAATCAGCATTGGTAAAGTTACAACGACCGCCGCCTGTTGCCAGGATAGTTCTGCCGCTCTCCAGTGCTTTTTCAAAAACAACAACGCGCTTATTGGCACCAAGAGCCTCAGCGGCAGTGATGGCAGCGCAGAGTCCTGCTGCGCCGCCACCTAAAATTGCTACATCAATGTTGTCTGGCACCATGAACGTCTGAGCTTGCTTAATACGCTGAGCCTGTGCTGCTTGTCGTTCTTTAATGCGCGTTGTTTGAGCCATAGTAAGAATTACCTTTTGTGTTGTGTAAACACCAGCTTTTAGGGCTTACAGGTCAAGAACGCTCTGTGTTGCGTCAGGGACAAGACCTTGAGGAAGCTCGGTACTAAAGGTTCCTTTATCGGCAATCTGAGCAAAGGTTGCATCCATAGGAAGCTGTCCCAAAGGCTTGAGGTTAAATGCTGCTGCGGTCTCGGCAAGCTTTGATGGACCGTAAGGTTCAATGCGCTCATCGCAGTGAGGACAGGTGATGTATGCCATATTCTCAATCAAACCAAGCACAGGTACATGCATCATTTCTGCCATGCGAACTGCCTTGCCCACAACCATCTGAACAAGATCTTGTGGAGAAGAAACAATTACAACACCCTCAACGGGAAGGGACTGAAATACGGTCAGTGCAACATCACCCGTTCCTGGAGGCATGTCGACGAGCAGGTAATCAAGGTCACCCCAGTTGCACTGGCTGTAGAACTGTTGGATAGCACCAGCAACAACAGGGCCTCTCCAGAGAACAGGATCGGTCTCGTTTTGAAGCACCAGATTGGCGCTCATAATCTTGATACCGTTTGCGTCCTCGATAGGAATAAGCTGCTCTTCAACGCCGTAAGAACGCTCATCAGAGATGCCAAACATGCGAGGAATTGAAGGTCCGGTAATATCGCCGTCAAGAATACCAACGCGCTTACCTGCGCGAGCGAGGTTAGTAGCAAGAATGCCGGTGACAAAGGACTTGCCAACACCACCTTTGCCAGAAACAACGCCAATAACGTGCTTAACGCTTGAGTGCTGATTAAGTTCAAAGCCTGCTGGTGGCTGTGGTTCTTTCTTTTTGCCGTGAAGTGCAGCGTCAACCTCTTTACGAAGCGCCTCACGATCAATATCTACGTCTGCCATATCTCTCCTTATGTAGCAGTTGTATGCAGTAACTACTTAATTCTACCCATAGAAGTTTATGGCAAACGAGATAGCTATAATCTTTTCGGCGTACTTTAGCTGAACGTAGGAGGTTCACATGATTTTCTCGTCAATTAAGAATGTATCTGAGAATGACTTTGGTCAGAAATATATGGCTTGTGCTGCGGAGTTTCTAGCAACCCACAATCTGGATGAGCTGCCTTTGGGCAAAACAGAAATTGATGGAGATAACGTTTTTGTGAACGTCATGGAGTTTGAGCCCGCTTTGCCTGGCGAGAAGGACTATGAGGCTCATAAGATTTACGCTGATATTCATGTGGTTATTTCTGGCACCGAAAGCATTGCTGTTGCCCCTCTTGAGCAGTGTGTTCTTAAGGGTGAATTTAATTTTGATGCTGATTTTGGCGCTTATACCAATCCTGGAGAAGAGACATGGGTTACCTTGCACGCTGGTGATTTTCTAGTGACACCTCCATCTGATGCTCACAAACCAGGCTGTACGCTGGAGAAATCTGGCTCAAAGCTCAAAAAAGCTGTGATGAAGGTTCGCATTAAATAGGGAAGCGCGCTTGCTGTGTTTTAGCGGCACTATCTTGGGTATACTAGAACATCAGTACGCACAAATTGCATCGGTGTACTGATGTTGTTTTCTGTTGTTTGGCAGTTGGCGCATACAAGAAATGCGCATGTCAAACTGGTTATGTGAGGAACTATGGCTTCAAGCAAAATTGCTATCCGTGGTGCACGAGAGCACAACCTGCAAGACATTGATATTGATATCCCTCGTGATCAGCTGGTAGTTATTACGGGACTTTCTGGTTCGGGTAAGTCGAGTCTTGCTTTTGACACCATTTACGCAGAGGGACAGCGCCGCTACGTTGAGTCTCTGTCCAGCTATGCCCGTCAGTTCTTGGGACAGATGGATAAGCCAGACCTTGATTCTATTGACGGTCTTTCTCCAGCTGTGTCTATTGACCAGAAGACCACTTCCAGAAATCCTCGCTCTACCGTGGGTACCGTTACAGAAATCTACGACTATCTGCGTCTTCTGTACGCTCGCATGGGCACTCCTCACTGCCCTGAGTGCGGTCGCGTTATTGAGCGTCAGACAACAGATCAGGTTGCCGATAAAATCCTCGAGGCAGGTCAGGGACGCAGAGCTTATGTTTTAGCTCCTGTTGTTTTGGGTCGCAAGGGCGAGTATGTCAAGCTCTTTGAAGATCTGCGAAAAGAAGGATTTTCTCGCGTTCGTGTTGACGGCGTTGTGCGTGAGCTTGATGAAGAAATCACGCTGGGAAAGACCCTCAAGCACGATATTGAGGTAGTTGTAGACCGTATTGTCATCCGTCCCGATTCTTTAGGTCGTATTGTTGAAGGCGTTGAGCAGGCAACTAAGCTTGCCCAGGGTAAGGTAGGCATATTGCTTCTGGCTGATAAATCCAATCCAGAGACTATGCCAGAAGAACTCCTGCAGTATTCATTGGCGCTTGCTTGTCCTATTCACGGTCACTCCATGGATGACCTGCAGCCTCGCGATTTTTCCTTCAACGCTCCTTACGGCGCCTGTCCTGACTGCGACGGCCTAGGAACTCGTAAAATTATTGATGCAGCAGCACTCATTGCTGATCCAAAGCTGTCCGTGTCAGAGGGTGTTTTCGGAAGCCTCTTTGGCCACTCCAATTACTATCCTCAGATTCTGTCTGCAGTCTGCAAGCATTTTGACGTGTCTGATACAACGCCTTGGAACAAGCTACCAAAGAAGGTGCAAGACGCCCTTCTTGGTGGCCTTGGTTCAACTAAGATTCGCGTTGACTACAAAACGCGAGACGGCCGCAATACACACTGGTTTACTACCTTCTCTGGTGTCAGAAAGATTCTTTTTGACAAGTATCAAGAGACCACCTCAGAGAATATGAAGACGCATCTTGAGAAGTACATTCGCGAGATGCCTTGTACAACCTGTCACGGAGCTCGCTTAAAGCCAGAAATTCTCTCCGTTACGGTTGGCGAGAAAAACATCTGGGAGGTCTGTGAACTTTCCTGTAAAGAGTCGCTCCAGTTCTTTAAGCAGCTGACTATTACTGATCGTCAGAAGGTTATTGCAGGTCCTATTGTTAAAGAGATTGTGGCAAGGCTACAGTTCTTGGTTAACGTTGGTTTGGACTACCTCACGCTTTCTCGCGCAGCAGCATCGCTTTCTGGTGGAGAAGCCCAGCGTATTCGCTTGGCAACTCAGATTGGCGCCGGCCTTATGGGCGTCCTCTACATTTTGGACGAGCCTTCCATTGGTCTGCATCAAAGAGACAACAACCGTCTTATTGAGACGCTCAAGCAGCTCAGAGACCGCGGTAATACCGTACTTGTTGTTGAGCACGATGAAGATACTATTCGTGCAGCTGACTACGTTATTGACATGGGTCCTGGCGCTGGTGAGCTTGGTGGTCACGTTGTTGCTGCTGGCACTCCAGAAGAGATTGTTGAAAACCCTGATTCCATCACAGGTGCGTATCTCACGGGAAAGAAGCAGATTAGGCTGCCAGAGACTCGTCGTAAGCCTGGTCGTGGAAAGATTAAGATTACGGGAGCTAGTGCTAACAATCTTAAGAACGTTTCCGCCGCTATCGAGCTGGGTACATTGACAGTAGTTACAGGTGTTTCTGGCTCTGGTAAGTCTTCTTTGGTTACCAATACCCTTGCCCCCGCGCTTACCAACGCAGTTCAGCATTCAAAGCGTGTGGTGGGAGAGTATAAAAAGCTTGAAGGCGTTGATCTTATCGATAAGGTCATTGATATTGACCAGAGTCCTATTGGAAGAACGCCTCGTTCTAATCCAGCAACCTATATTGGCCTTTGGGATGACCTGCGTGCACTGTACGCTTCAGTTCCAGAGTCCCGCGCACGCGGCTACTCGGCTGGTCGTTTCTCGTTTAACGTCCAGGGAGGCCGCTGCGAGGCTTGTAAGGGCGACGGTCAAATTAAGATTGAGATGAATTTCTTGCCTGATGTCTACGTTCCTTGTGAGGTTTGTCACGGTAAGCGTTACAACCGCGAGACACTAGAGATTCTCTACCACGGCAAGTCCGTCTCTGATGTGCTTGACATGACAGTTCATGAGGCACTAGCGTTTTTTGCAAACATTCCTCGCATTAAGAACAAGCTGCAGACCCTTCACGATGTAGGTCTTGGCTATATTCATCTTGGCCAGCCAGCAACTACGCTTTCTGGTGGCGAGGCGCAGCGCGTTAAGCTGGCAAAAGAACTTCACCGTCAGCAGACTGGTAAAACTCTTTATATTCTGGATGAGCCAACAACTGGTCTTCATTTTGAGGATGTCAGACAGCTTATTGTTGTTCTTGAGCGTCTTGTTGATGCGGGTAATACCGTTCTTGTTATTGAGCACAACCTGGATGTCATTAAGATGGCTGACCGCATTATTGACATGGGTCCAGAAGGTGGTCAGCACGGTGGTTTAGTGATCGCCGAAGGAACACCAGAACAACTAGCTAAGCGCGACGACACGCCAACTGGTAAATTCCTCCGTGAGGCTCTTAAGAATTCCTAACTTCTTAAGAACTCTTGACTTCTTGAGAACTCCTAGTTCTACTTTGAAAAATTTTCTACTTCATTGCTTCACAGGTTTCTTGCAATCTCGAATCAAGTATTGCTTTGGCCGTCTGAATATTTTTATCTTCACACTTCCACGCTATTAGTGCTGGGTCGGCCAGTGCTCGACCAAAAGAGAACGATAAGTGAAAATGCCCATGATTCAATCTCATGATTTCGCGTAAATTCTCTGTGGCCTGCTTTGGCGTTTGTCCACCAGAAAGAAAAACTACTCC
>CALBBS010000210.1 GCA_937926845.1 uncultured Atopobium sp.
ATTCTTTCCCTGGGACTTAAGCAGGTAGGCAAGCTTTGCAGCTGCGGTTGTCTTACCGGAACCCTGAAGACCAACGAGCATAATGACGTTTGGAATGCGGTTCTGAGCCAGCGTAAGCTTGGACTCAGTTGAACCAAGCAGCGCCGTGAGCTCGTCCAGAACAATACGGACAACGTTTTGAGCTGGAGACAGAGACTCTAGCACGTCAGCGGTCATACACTGCTCTTTGCAGCGACTAACAAACTCTTTAACTACCTTGTAGTTAACGTCAGCCTCGAGAAGGGCCATGCGAATTTCTCGCATTGCTGAATTGATATCGTCCTCAGTGAGACGGCCCTTTCCGCGCAGAGCGGAAAATGTATTTTGCAGTCTATCTTGCAGGCTGTTAAACATTACTGAACTCCCTCACCAACAAGTGCTTCACAGAATGAACGAGCGTCAAATGTCTGAAGATCATCAATTGACTCGCCCACACCAATACGATAAATAGGCAGGTTAAGCTGGTTGGAAATTGCCAGAGCAATTCCTCCCTTTGCAGTACCATCGAGCTTTGTGACAATAAGACCGTCCAAAGACAGTGCGTCATTGAACTCTTTTGCCTGATTAAGACCATTCTGACCAGTAGTTGCATCAATAACCAAGACAACACTGACCGGAATATCTCCTGCGCGTTTTCTGGTAACCGAGACAACCTTAGCAAGCTCACGCATCAAATCAGATGAAGTATGCAAACGTCCAGCAGTATCAATAAGCACCAGCTCAGTGCCTTGTTTTTCTGCCGTTTCAACAACCTCAAAACAAACGCTTGCAGGATCAGCGCCACGCTCTTTGGTTACTACCTCTATACCAGAGCGCTCCCCCCATACCTGCAGCTGCTCAATTGCAGCCGCACGGAACGTATCAGCACCACCAATTAAGGTCTTGACACCACTAGCGTGTGCGCGACCAGCAATTTTGCCAACAGTGGTAGTTTTACCAGCACCGTTAATGCCCACGAACAAAACAATAGAGGGCGTATCCGTAAAAGGATCTCTTTCTGCAACAGGAAACTCTGCCGTAAGACGCTCTACAAGTGCGCGGCGAAGCTGATCGGAGCGCATAAGATTTTCTCGCGCAGCACGTTCACGCAGGTCATCGGTGACACGCATAGCCACCTCAGCACCCATGTCACCCATAACCAGCGTATCCTCAAGGTCATCCCAAAAATCTTCAGTGACCTCGCCACCCATATAAAAGATTTCGCTTAAGGTCTCACGAGAACGCTCAAGACCACGGCGAAGATTGTCCATAAAGCCCATTAGATATCAACTACCTTTCCGGTTGTCTTATCAAGCCTCTGAGAGACAACGTGGCTGACACCATCTGCCTGCATAGACACACCGTACAGAACATCAGCCTGCTCCATGGTGCGCCTCTGGTGAGAAATGACAATCAGCTGAGTGGTCTCTTTGAGCTGCTCAATGGCATCAAGCAGCTTGGAGAGGTTGGCGTCGTCGAGCGCAGCCTCAACCTCATCAAAGACGTAGAACGGAACAGTACGCGTTCTGTACACAGCAAAGAGCAATGCCAGGGCGGTAAGGCTCTTCTCGCCACCTGACATGAGCATCATCTTGGTAATGCGCTTACCGCGCGGCTGAGCCACAATCTCAATGCCTGTCTCGGAGAGATGGTCTGGGTCAGTAAGCTCAATGTGAGCATGACCTCCAGGGAACAGCATCGAGAAAATCTCGGAGAAGTTCTGATTTACGCGGTCAAAGACAACAAGGAAGCGGCTACGCATCTTGCGGTCAATGGCCGAGATGATTTTCTTCAGCGAAGTTCGTGCGGCCTCTAAGTCAGCTACCTGCTCGTTAATGTAATCAGCGCGCTCTTTGAGGCGCTCGTACTCATCCATGGCAACGGCGTTGACAGGACCAAGTGCCTCAAGCTGACTCTTGAGCGACGCAGCAAGGCGTTCTGCCTGCTCTCTATCTTCTGGCTCAGGAAGCGTCAATGCCTCGTCCAATGAGGCACCCGTGGCAAGAATGGCCTCGATGGCGTTTTGAACCTGAACCTCAAGCTTACCAATCTCAACGCTAATCTGGTTAGCGGCGTCTTTCTCTTTTTCTACCGCAAGCGCAGCTTCAGAAGCAGCGTCTTTTGCCTCAGAGATGGTCTCTCGCAGCGTCTCGGAGTCTGCCTCCGCCAGCGAAGCACGATCCTTGAGCCTGGACGCCCACTCAA
>CALBBS010000211.1 GCA_937926845.1 uncultured Atopobium sp.
AGCAGCCATATAAACTGCTACGCTATAAAAGTCTAACTTTTGGGGGTCACATCATATGCGGGCTTTTTGTTTAGGGTCGTGTTGTATAGAGAGCTTTAGTTTTCTGAAGAAGTTTGGGGCTCTGCGGGTTTCTCGCCAAGTTCACTGATAAAGATTGCAACAAAGATAACAATGAAGCCCAGGAAAATTGTAGGGGTAATAACTTCAGCAAGGAAGATAACGCCAAAAACTGCTGCAAAAATACTGTCCAGAGAAATAATTAGTGAGGCCTGAACAGGAGCAACTGACTTCTGTGCGCGGTTCTGCAAAACACCAGTCAGCGCGGTTGCAATAAGAGTGATGTAGGCAAGAGCAACCCAGGCATTTGTGGGCAGTGCCGCAAAATTGGGAACCGTTTCAAAGCAAAGCGCGTAGGCAAGGCAGGGAAGGGCGCTCACACCAAGCTGCACCACCGTAAGCGTGATGATGTCGTATTTGTGAGCAAGCTCGGCAATAAGCACAAAATCAAAGGCAAAAATAATGGCTGAGAGCAATGTCATCTGCTCGCCCAAGCCAAACGAGAACGAAAAATCAGTGCCCAGTGAGATAAGACCAATGCCAGCTACGCATAAAAAGGCTGCAAAAATACTGGTTCCATGAGGTTTTTTCTTTGCGATAAGCCAGTTTACAAACGGAATCATCGCACAATAAATTGATGCAATAAAAGCAGCTTTACCTGCAGTGGTATAAGCAAGAGCGCCATTTTGGAACAGATATCCTAGACCGTTTAAGATGCCTAAAAGCACGCCGTATTTGATATGTGTGGCATCCAAGTGTTCTTTAAGGTTTTTTCTAAAGATGATGGCAACAATACCTACAGCAAAGACAAAACGTAAGGCCATAAGCCAAGCTGCCGAGATGTAACTAATTGCATCTTTGATAACGACAAATGACCCGCCCCAGATAAGTGCGCAGACAAGAAGCGCAAACTTCCACACAAGGGGAGAAGAAGTATCTAGTGTGAGTCTGGAAGAGTTTCTAGTAGAAAGATCTGATAATGCCACGCGCTATCCATTCTCGTCGAAGATAAAAGTTAAGGTATAGGTAGTGTTTTGAGAAAATCAAACGCGTGCAAGTATACGTGATTTTGCACTTGGAACGCCCCACAAGCAGCATAAAAATGAGATTAGAAGTATACTCACATCTGCAAGAAAAATAAGTGTGTGCGATTGTTTTATGCAAGAAGATATTTCAAGGAGACTTGTATGTCCAGCTACGTTTTGACCTGTTGTTCTACGGCCGATGTAAGTGAGAAGTACCTTCAGTCACGTAATGTGAAATACGTATATTTCAACTACGAACTTGATGGTGTTCAGTGCAAGGATGACTTTGGTCGCACTAATGCACCAGCTGATCTCTATAAAAAGATGCTTGCAGGTGCTGAGTGCCGCACTTCGCAGGTATCAATTGGCGAGTACATGGCCTTCTGGCGTCCTTTTCTGGAGGAGGGCAAAGACGTTCTTCATGTTTCGTTGAGTTCGGGCGTTTCTGGAACATATGAGTCTGCTTGCCAGGCAAAGGTAGAGATTGAGCAGGAGTTCCCTGACAGAAAGATTGAGGTTGTTGACTCTCTGCAGGCATCTTCTGGCTATGGTCTCTTGGTAGATGGTCTTGCCGATAAGCGCGATGAAGGCCTGTCTTTTGACGAGGCAGTTACATGGGCTAAAGAAGCACGTCATCGTGTGTATGGATGGTTCTTCTCTACAGATTTGACCTTCTTTGTTCGCGGTGGTCGCATTTCTAAGACAGCTGGTCTGCTTGGCGGTGTGCTTAATATCTGTCCAGTCATGGATGTTGAGGCTGACGGTTCTTTGGCCGTTAAAGAGAAGGCTCGTGGTAAGAAGAAAGCAATTGCTCGCATTGTTGAGGTTATGTCGCAGACTGCCGAGCAGGGAAATGCTTATGCGCGTAAGGTGTTTATCTCTAACTCCGAGTGTGCTTCTGATGCTCAGGCTGTTAAAGAGCTTATTAAAGAAAAACTTCCTCAGACAGGCGATATCAATGTCTTTACCATTGGTGCAACTATTGGCGTTCACACTGGTCCTGGAACCGTAGCAACGTTCTGGTGGGGAGAAAAGCCTCGCGCTTAAGATGTTACTCGAGTAGGTAAGAAAGGTCTTTAGGTATGGTTAATTTTGAGTACGTTGTACCTACTCAGGTGGTTTTTGGAAAAGATACTCAGCTTCGTGCGGCAGAGCTTGTCTCTGCTCACGGAGGTAGCAAGGTGCTGGTGCATTTTGGTGGCAATCATGTGGTAAAGAGCGGCTTGCTTGACCAGATTCACCAGTTTTTAAGCGATGCCGGAATTGCTTATGTTGACTGTGGTGGAGTTGTTCCTAACCCTCGTTTAGAGCTTGCAGAAGAAGCTGTAGAGCTGGGTAAACGCGAGGGTGTTGACTTCATTTTGGCTATCGGCGGAGGCTCTGTCATGGACTCCGCTAAGGCTATTGCATATGGCTTAGCCAATGATGTCTCTCTTGAAGACCTCTATTTGCATAAGGTCAGCGTTTCAAAGGCAGCTCCTATTGGTGTCATTTCTACTATCGCAGGAACTGGCTCTGAGACCTCAGATTCTTCTGTCATGAACATTACGCTGGCTGATGGTCGCGTGCTTAAACGTTCTTATCACCATCAGTGCGGTCGTCCTTGCTTTGCCATCATGAATCCAGAGCTCACCTATTCTGTAAGCGCTTATCAGACGGCGTCAACAGGCGCAGATATCATGATGCACACCATGGAGCGCTACTTTACGCTCGAGAAGGACGTGGCACTCACCGACGAGCTTGCCGAGGGACTCTTGCGTACCGTAAAAGAAGCAGTTCTGGTTGCTGTCAAAGAGCCAGAGAACTACGCTGCACGAGCAGATTTACTCTGGGCCTCGTCGCTTTCTCACTGCGGACTTACCGGCACTGGTCGCGTAAGCGATTTTGCCTCTCATGCAATTGAGCATGAGCTCAGCGCAAAGTATGACGTAGCTCATGGTGCTGGACTCACGGCTATTTGGGCAAGTTGGGCCCGCTACGTTATAAGTCAAGATCCAGAGCGTTTTGCGCAGTTTGCCGTCAATGTTTTTGGAGTTCAAAACAACTTCCACAACCCAACAGCTACAGGTCTTGCGGGAATTGAGGCCTGGAATCAGTGGTGTCATGCAATTGGTATGCCAACGTCTCTGGCAGAGCTTGGAATTACTCCAACAGAGGAAGATATTCTCCAGATGGCTCAAGGCACTATTGATGCACGTGGTGGACATCATGCGGGCAATTTCATGCAACTCAAGACAGCAGACGTTCAAAAGATTCTAACCATGGCTCTAAACTAAAGTTTCTCAAGGTAAATTTTTTATAAATGCGGGTATTATTACTACATACGAAGTTACTGAGCCACAAAGCTCAAACGTACGGAAGGAAGATTCATGAGCGGTTTTGTTAAAGTAGACAACGTTTTTGTTAACCAGAGCGCAGCGAGCCGTAATGATGTCCTGCGTTTCATTGCCGATAAGGCCCAGGAGGCTGGCGTAACTGATGATGCAGACGCTGTTTATAATGCCTTCCTAGCTCGCGAGGAAATGGGCGAGACCGGCATGACTGACGGCTTTGCAGTTCCTCACGCAAAAGACGCCGCTATCAAGGACGCAGCTGTCTTTGTCTTCAAGAACAACACTCCTCTTGAGTGGCCTTCTTTTGACGAGAAGCCCGTTGATGTTGCTATTGCACTACTTGTTCCAGATGGAGAGGCTGGCACCACTCACATCAAGCTTCTTTCTAAGACCGCTGTTCTTCTGATGAGAGATGAGTTTAAGTCTCTGCTTCGTGGCTCTAATGATCAGGAAGCTATTGCTCAGGCTATTAACGAGGGCATTAGCGAGGAGTAGGGTTTCTCGCCAGGTTATAGGGGGCTTGACGGGTACTTTCTGTAACAATTTAACTGGGTAAAATTTTGGACACTCAAGCACAAACTTGAGTGTCCTTTTTTGAGTAAAAAGGCGTACACTTGTACTAGTTTTAGTCGAGAAGGGAGCCAAATGTTTACACCATGTACTGACAAGCGCGTTGCTGTCTTTTTTGCTGATGGTTGTGAAGAGATTGAGGGACTGAGCGTTGTTGATGTCCTGTATCGTGCGGGCATTCCCTGTGACAAAGTGTCTATCTCTGAGTCTTTGAGCGTGACTTCTTCTCATCAGGTTACTTTTCTGACAGATAAGCTGCTTAGTCAAATCTCATTTGATGACTACAGTATGCTGGTGCTTCCAGGAGGACTTCCTGGAACCACTAATCTTGAGGCCTGTGGTCCACTTATGCAGGCAGTTGATGCATTTGCTGCAGATGGTCGTGCACTTGCCGCAATCTGTGCCGCACCTTCAATTTATGCAAAGCGCGGGTTGCTTGCGGGTAAGAAGGCCACTTCTAATCCAGGTTTTCAGCATTTTCTTTCTGAGAACGGCGCTGAGCTTACACAAGATGCGGTTTGTGTTGATGGCTCCTTTATTACCAGCCAAGGTGCAGGAACGGCTCTTAAGTTTGGCCTAGAGATTGTCCGTTATCTTGTAGGTAATGACGTGGCAGAAAAAGTCTCTCAGGGCATTGTGCTTATTTAGGTCATGGAGCCCGTTCAAAGACAGTACCTGGTCATTGATTTAAAAAGTTTCTACGCATCGGTTGAATGTGTTGAGCGAGGCCTTGATCCTATGAAGGCCAAGCTTGTGGTGGCAGATCTTACCAGGACAGAAAAAACAATCTGTTTGGCGGTTTCGCCTGCGCTTCGTGCGTTGGGTGTTCCTGGACGTTGTCGCGTTTTTGAGATTCCAAAACATCTTACGTATGAGGTGGCTCCTCCCCGCATGGCTTTGTATGTGGAGCGCTCTGCAGATGTCTATTCGGTGTACCTCAAATACATTGCCCCAGAAGACATCCACGTTTACTCCATTGATGAGGCATTTATCGATGTAACACCGTACTTATCGCTTTACGGATGCACAGCAAGAGAGCTAGGCGAGAAGATTCGTGCAGACGTAGCAAAAACTACTGGTATCCCTGCTACTTGTGGTTTGGGCCCAAATTTGTACTTAGCAAAAATTGCTCTTGATATTACGGCAAAGCACAGCCCAAATTTTTTTGGTGAGCTTGATGAAGAGTCGTACAAACTTAAACTTTGGAACCATAAACCTTTGACTGATTTTTGGCATATTGGTGCAGGTATTCAAAAGCGTCTTGCGGCAATGAATATTCACACCATGGGACAGCTTGCCATGGCTCCTATAGAGCCTTTGTATAAAGAATTTGGCGTTGATGCAGAAATTCTTATTGATCATGCATGGGGCATTGAACCAACTACCATTGCAGATATTAAGTCCTATAAGTCTCAAAGCCATTCTGTTTCAACAGCACAGGTCTTTGATCACAACAGAGATACAGAAGGTGCGCGCCTCATCTTTAAAGAGATGGTCGAGGCGTTGACGCTTGAGCTTGTAACGCAAAGGCTGGTTTGCTCTTCTATTGGTATCTATATTGGCTACTCAGCAACAGAGAGCCAGATGGAAAAGCTGAGGCAAACAGGAGATTATAGAAGCTGGAGAAGACATATTCCCTCCAGTAGTGGCACTAAGAAGCTCTCTTACCCCACTAACTCTAGAGATGAGCTTATGGCAGAGGTTTTGTCTTTCTTTGACGAGCGAGTAATACCTTCGGAAAGCGTGCATCGCGTTGGCCTTACCTTTGGAAACACTCAAGAAGAAACGGGATCGGGTATTCAGACGTCGCTTTTCCAGGACAATACCGTTTTAGAGAAAGAGCGCCAGCGCCAAGATACCATCAACGCCATAAAGAAAAAGTTTGGAAAGAATTCCCTGCTCAAAGCAATGGATTTGCTTCCAGAAGCTACAGCTAGACAAAGAAACGCTCAGATTGGAGGACACCGTAGTGGAGAAGAAACCAATGAAGCCTAGACAGGGTTTCTCGCCAGCAGAAGATGGTGCAAAAGAGGACGCGTTTGCATCGCAGATGCACTACGGACATCCTCGCATGTCTCGGTCAAACAGGGCAAAGATATTTATGCCTTTTGATGCATTGAAGGGTTTAAGAGAAGCCTTGGCAGAAAGAGAAAGAGAAGCTCAAGACCATATAAAAGACTTTCATGACTTACCGCACTGGTCATAAGGTTATGCGATAAAATAGACAGGTCGTATAAAGAACTTGAGGAGGTTTCATGAACCCCAAAGCAAAAATTGCCATCCCAGCAATTGCGGCTCTCATTTTTGTTGTCATTGATTTTGTCGCACCAGTTCAATATCTCAGCTATTTTCACACGGTATTTAACTTTACAACTCGTCAGACAAATCCTGTCTCTTTGACGCTTGCACGCGTTGCCTACATTGTTTTCCTGTGCTATCTGTTTGCTGCAGTTTCAGGTCTTTTGAGGGGCTTCCGTCCTCGTCTTAGGTGGGGCCTTTCCATTCTTTCTGTAGTTGGTATAACTTCCGCACTTACTATGCTCTCTACGATGATTTCTATCAGCCAGGCTGTAAACTTCACCACCCTCATTCTTAACATCATGATTGTCGCCTTCCTCCTGCTTGCAGCTCTTCTTGCACTTCTTATTTGGGTTCGTGCTAAGAAAGAGTTTGACCAGCGTCAGGCTGATCTTGAGGAGGAAGAGGTTGTTGTTGCTCCAATGCCTCTTGCTACTGAGGGTGCAGAGGTTGCTCCTGTAGTTCCTGTAACTACAGAGGTAACAGCAGCACCTGCTCCAGAAGCAACCGTCACAACTGTCGCACCTGAGGCTCCTGCAGCTCCAGAGGCTCCTGCGGCACCTGAAGCTCCACAGGAGTAGTTTCTCACGTACCCTCTTCTTGTTTAGGAGATTTTTCTCATAGGAGATGCGTATGTCTTTTGTTGAATTCAAAGAGGTAACAAAGACGTATACCATGGGCTCCGTCAAGGTAAACGCTGTCCATGACATGAATTTCTCCATAGAAGAAGGAGAGCTTTGCGTAATAGTTGGCCCATCAGGAGCTGGCAAAACAACTGTCTTAAATATGCTCGGAGGTATGGATAGCTGTACCTCCGGGTCTATTTATTTAGATGGAAAAGAAATTGGCGGGCTTTCAGAAAAAGAAAGAACGCTGTATCGTCGCCATGATATTGGTTTTGTTTTCCAGTTTTACAATTTAGTTCCTAATCTCACCGCAAAAGAAAACGTTGAGCTTGCATCTCAGATTTGTCTTGACCCCATGCAGCCAGAAGAAGCGCTTTGCGCTGTTGGTCTTGAACATCGTATGGATAACTTCCCAGCTCAACTGTCTGGTGGAGAGCAGCAGCGCGTCTCTATTGCGCGCGCTTTGGCAAAAAATCCACGTCTTTTACTCTGCGATGAGCCAACAGGTGCGCTGGATTATAAAACAGGAAAGCAAATTCTTAAGCTCCTGCAAGATATGTGCAAAGAGCAGCATAAGACCGTGGCTATTGTCACGCATAACTTTGCGTT
>CALBBS010000212.1 GCA_937926845.1 uncultured Atopobium sp.
TCAGGAAGATGAGGGTGAGCACGAGTGCTGCTGTGGTCACGACCATGAAGATGGTGAGCACGAGTGCGAGTGCCATGGTCACGGACATCATCATGAGCATGAAGGTCACGAGCACGGTCATGACGGCCACTGCTGCCACTAAGTGCTAGCCGCAAAGGAACCCCGATTATGAGTGATATTTCTACTCCTCAGAGCTCTATTGCGGTTTTCATCGATTATGAAAATTTGGCACTAGGAACAGGCAAAAGAAAGAGAAACGGTCATCAAGAGCCAGGCCATCTTCCAGAGATGAAGCTCATTATGGAGAGGCTGGTTGATAAGGGACGCATTACTGCCAAGCGTGCATATTGTGATTGGCAGCGCTTTCCAAATGCTATTACGCCCTTGCATGAGCTTGGCATTGAGCTCATTGAGATTCCAGATAGGGCTTATACCGGCAAGAACTCTGCCGATATTAGACTTGCGGTAGACGCTGTTGAGATGTGTCTTACTAAAGACCATATTGACACCTTTGCTGTGCTTTCTGGTGACTCGGACTTCTCGCCACTTGTGGCAAAGCTTAAAGAGGCTGGTAAAACAGTCATTGGCGTTGGTATGAAGGAGTCTACCAGCTCGCTTCTTGCTGAAGTTTGTGACGAATTTATCTTTTACGAGGATATTTTGAGTTCTGGCAGAATTCCAGACTTTAAAGAGAAGGTGCCTGTCGAGAAACACGACTGCTATCAGCTCTTATTTGAGACCATTGAGTCTTTGGAGCGCGAAAGCGAAACATTTATTTATGCGTCTCGTTTAAAGGAGACTATGCGAAGGAAGCGTCCACAGTTTGCTGAGGCAACTTATGGATATCGTTCGTTTACTTCTCTTTTACGTGAAGCATCGAGCCTTGGATTTATTAAAATTCATGAGGATCAAAAAAGCGGCACCGTTGTCGTAGACGGATTTAGAGAATAAAGGGTGTTTTAGAGAGGATTTAGGTTTCATGGCAGAAAAGAAAGAAACTGCTCAGAAGCCAAAAAAGGCTTCAACTAAGGCAACCGCAAAAGCGGGCTCTACAAAGGCGCCAAAAGAAGAAAAACAACCTGCTAAGAAGGCTACTAAAAAGCCAACTATGGCACAGATGAAAAAAGTGAATGCACTGGTCATTGCTTTGTCTGATGCTAGTAGGCGCGCTCGTCAAGATGCCTCTCATGAGCTTGCAGAGCTTGCGCACGTTGCTCCTCTTGCTTTTGGAGAGCATATTGATTCTCTTATTGATGCGCTGTATAGACCAGAGGCCCAGACTCGTTGGGAAGTGCTCGATGCACTGGCTAATCTGAGTGAACATTATGGTGACCAGGTCTTTAAGGCATTTGATGCTGCTGAGGCTTCTCTGTTTGACGATGACTCAGCAACAGTGCGTCTCGCAGCATTTTTGTTCCTCTGTCAGTACGGAGCAACTTCTGCAAAGCATTCTGATGAGGCGTGGCCACTTTTGGATGAGGCGGTCCAGTGCTATCACGGAGATGCTGAGTACCATGATATGCTCCAGGGTCTTCTCGCCTTAGCGCACGGAACTATTTCTAAGGACGTGAAGAAAGCACTGTCTCAGCGCATGAAGTTTGATGCAGAAAATGCCACTGGATACATCAAACAGTATTCGGAAGAGATTGTTGCAGCTACCAAGTAGTTTGTTTTGCATGTAAACGACTGTGTACAAACGGGGGAGTTTACTGGTTGTATGTTTTATGCATGCTAATAAGAGTAAACTACAGGTTTGTATTAGTGTACGCATAGTTGCATTAAGCGATGAAAGGCAAGGATATGCCATCTATTGATGTAAGAAAGAACTCAAAGATCTTTATCGGAGTTGGAGCAGTTGTACTGTTTGCTCTTGGTATTGTCATCGGTCGTTTCCTCCTTGGCGGCGGCGGAGCTACTGGTTCTTTGAACGGTCGCACCACACTTTCTGAGGGCGAGCTCAACACTCCTATTGCTTCTTATACCTATAACGGTCAGACCAAAGAAGTAACTGCTCGTGAGGTTATCGAGAATACTTCCGGTCTTGACGCAGCAAAGCAGTCTGACGGTACCTATGCTGTTCCTGCAGCCGATAAGATTATTGGTTATGTGCGCAATGCTCTTGTTGTTGCTGAGGCTCAGAGCAAGGGTATTACCGTCACTGATGATGAGATTAACAATTACATGCAGACCAACTTCAAGACTACTGATGTCAGCCAGATTGCTTCTGCATATAAGCTCTCCGAAGACGTCACAAAGAAGCTTATCAATGATGCTGTCATCATGAAGAAGTATCGTGATAGCGTTCTGACTACAACACTTCCAGATGCTCCACAGGCACCAACTGCACCTGAGGACGGCAACTCAGAGACCACAAGCCAGGAGTATGCCCAGTACATCATTGGTCTTGCTGGCGATGAGTGGGACGCTAAGAACAACACTTGGGCTTCTCAAGACGGCGATTACTACAAGCAGCTTTCTGCTTACTCGATCTCCAATGATTCTGCTTCTTACGCAGCTGCTCAGACTGCTTATCAGGTTGCTATGAGCAAGTACTCTGCTGTTGCAAGCAAGGCTTCTCAGGAGTGGTCACAGAAGATTAACGAGATTCTTGGTAAGGCATCTATTGCTATTTACTCTCTTGCTCTCTAGGAACTGAAACGCAATGAAAGTTGCAATTAGCGCTTGTTTACTTGGCCTCCCCGTCAGATATGACGGAGGGGCCAAGCCTGTTTCTGCAGTACAAAGATTGGCTCAAAAAGTAAACGTTACAAAGATTTGCCCCGAAACCTCCTCAGGTCTTCCTGTTCCTCGTCCACCCGCGGAACAGCGAGAAGGTCGTGTTTGGCTCAAGGATGGTTTGGATGTTACCGAAGATTTTGAACGTGGATCTAAGATTGCTCTTAGTGCTGTTACGTCTTCTGACATCACGCTCGCCGTTTTGAAGGCAAAGAGCCCGTCTTGTGGTGTGCATGAGATTTATGATGGTACGTACTCAGGAAAGCTTGTTTCTGGCGAGGGAACACTTACTCGTCACCTCTTAGAGGAGGGGATTTGCGTGGTTACCGAGAAAACCATTGAGAATGTAAGCCCATCTGTTGAGCATCCTGTTGCTCTTATTTTGGGAACCGGACTTGGTCATCTTGCTGATTTGGTAAAGCCAGTTCGTCGTATTGATTATCGTGATATTCCAGGCTTCCCTGTTGACGCTTCTCCTATGGCAGGTCACAGCTTTGAAGCAACCATTGGTACTATCGATGGCGTGCCTGTAGTTGTCTATCCTGGCCGCGTTCACCTCTATCAGGGCTATTCTGCCGCTGAGGTAACCTCCCTTGTTCAGCACGCACATCACTTGGGCTGCAAAGATATTATCTTTGCAGGAGCAACAGGTGCTGTTTCTGGTAATGCAAAGACTGGTATTGGTGTTATTACAGATCAGATTAACCTCACCGGAACCAATCCGCTTGCAGAGTGGGCAGGCCTTCGCGATGTCGAGACACCATTTGTTGATATGAATGATGCCTTCTCGCCTTATCTAAGAACGCTTGCACGCGGTGTAGCGGCTGACCTTAAGATTGAGCTCAACGAAGGTGTTTTTGCTGGACTTTTGGGACCAAACTTTGAAACTCCTGCTGAGGTTGCTATGCTTCGCAGCTTTGGTGTTTCATATGTTGGCGTTTCTACCGCTCTTGAAGTTATTATGGCCCGGGCACTTGAGATGAATGTGTTAGCTCTGACGCTTGCAGCAAATCCGGCTGGTGCTCACGGAACTACGCATAAGAGTGTTCAAGAGGCATCCGAGAAGTACGCAGATGATCTTGAGCGCCTTGTTCGTGGTGTTCTCGGACTTCTTTAGTATTCTTGCTTGAATAATGCAGGGCTTCCCCGTATAGTTGTTAGCGCGCTTTTGCACGCCAGCATAGCTCAGTTGGTAGAGCACCGCTCTCGTAAAGCGGGGGTCATCAGTTCGATCCTGGTTGCTGGCACCATCAACTATTAAATAGCCGCCTTGCGCGGCTATTTTTATGCCACGAATGACAGCTTATTGCTTCTAGTAAGCAACTTTCATTACGTACGAGTAAACTAGCGCTATACGATAGTTTGTACAAAATTAGTAAAGTTGTGGCTGATTGGATAAGTATGACTTTTCCTGAACCTCCGCACTTCTTAAGTAATCGCGATTGGTATACAACGCCAGAAGATGAAGGTATCGATGATTTCTTTTTTGAAGATGGTCGCGGATATCACATTAAAGACGACGCTCCTGAAGAAGCAAAACAGAGTTATGAAGAACTCTATGACATGCTAGATGGCAATTTTCTTAGAGTTATCTTCGACTAAGGTTCTCTAATTAAATCCATGTGAAACAACCGCACTGTGGTGGGTATAGACAAAGTAGTAGTAATTACTAACAAAAGGAGTTTTTATGGCTACTCAGAATCTTGAGCTTTTCTATAAGCCAACCTGCCCATACTGCCACAAGGTAATGTCCTTCATGGAGCAGAACAACATTGAGCTTCCTATGCATGATATTGTTGCTGATGATGCAGCTCGTGAGCGCCTCATTGAGGTTGGCGGCAAGCGCCAGGTCCCCTGTCTGTTCATTGACGGCAAGGCAATGTATGAGTCCGGCGACATCATTAACTACCTCTCCGAGGTCTTCCATGTTTCTGGTTCAAACGATGATTCAGATGACGGCTCTGCAGCAGCTGCTTGCACTATCGGCGGCGCCTGCTCCTTCTAAGCTTACTTGTCGAGAAGCCTTTCTAGCAGATGGGTTTCTCGTTATATGCATTAAAAACCCCTCTGTTCCAGCGTATGGAGCAGAGGGATTTTTATGTTTAAGTTTCAATTATTTTGCTAGTTTTTCATACGTGCTATAGCGTATTCGCTGATGAGCAGTAAGAAGAGGATAAGGATGGATGAGAAGCTGCCAATAACTGCGCCGTTAAGGCCAGTAAAGCTGACCATCATCCAGATAATGGGGATGGATACAGCAAATGAAATGAGGTACGCGCGCGTAACGACTTTTTGAACTCGCATGATGGTGATGAGCTGGTACAAAAAGTCAATTGCAGCACAAAGTCCACCCGTGGCTACCATAATGCGTGCAAGTCCGCGATATTGCTCAAAATCAACGCCATACAAGAAGCCGTTAAGAGGAATGCCAATGAACTCGACAAATGCAGCGGTACCAATGGTGACTACGGCAATGGCTCCAAACATTGCAAGTACAATTACGCCAAAGCGTTTCTTATTAGCAGGATTATGAATTGAGGTTTCTAGCAAACTAGCAAGTTTGAAGAGCTGTGGTCTGTAGATGAGCGTAGAGATCATCAAAATAGTGTGAGCTGGGAAAAAAAGTGCGTTGAAGTACAGCTGATTGCTGTAAGAAAGTGTGCCCTCCATGGCAAACCTTGGCAGCGAGTCAATAAGGTTGTAGAGGAAAAGTGCTAAAAAGAGAGGCCAGCACTGTACAAAGATATCTTTGATGTTTGCAAGCTTGAAGCGTACGCTTTTATCGGTTTCAAGAATGGCTAGGGGAGCAGAAACAAATACCAGGGTGATAAGGGCACAAATACCCATGCTCCAGCTTGCCCATACAAGATTTCTGGTAACAAACAACACAACAGTAAAGAGAATAAAACTGGCACTACACCTAAGAGCCTGACTGAGTCCTGCGAGGTAGAGTTTGTCTTTTTGCTGAAGACGACCTTCGTAGACATCAGCCATACCGTCGACTGCCCTAAAGAGTAGAACTCCGGTACAGATAGAAAACATAGGCTCAGTATAACCTCTAAATACGAACCAAATAAGACCTGCCACCACCATGACAGTAACGGTAGCGGCACGCTGAAGCTGATAATCAGAAAAACTACGCTGTTCGGTCAAGTCAGAAACCTGATAAGTTCGGACGCCATATTGGGCAACAAATAGTAAAAGTGTTGCTACCACAAAAGCCATAGAGAAAAGACCAGCCTGTTCAACACCAACAAACTGAGAACAGACAACCGTCAGAAGAGGGAAGAGTGCGCCCCAGGCACCTTGTCCAAGTGCATTGAAGAAATAATCCTGGGACGTTTGATGTGCCAAGTATTGCTCGTCTTGATTAGCAATATCGCCAGAGACCACGGCAGAGAGAAGCCTTGTCCACCAAGTCACAACAATGCCCGGCTGACCTCCATTTGCATTGGAGTCATCAAGCTGGTATCGGGGGGTTCGTAGGTGTGTGACCTGCTTATGTACGGAAGAATTGTTGTACGCAGTACGACTTTTCTTGAATGGGTTAAACATACAAACCTAAAATCTTCTTTAGCGTGGCCAGAAACTTTGATATATCAATTTTTATTTGTTGTATCGATTGTAGTGCACGATGTACATTAGGTAACAGATTGACAAATAATCGTGCGTAGATTGTTACAAATGGGTATGGTAGATACTACGTACTTTGAGTCACATGACGAAAGGATGGGCATGGCAGGCAACCCTCAAGATTCAAATCTAGAGTCCAGCAATGCTTCTTTTGACGAGAAACCCATCGATGGTGCAACAACTCCTGAAGTAGCTCAGTCGCTTCTTGAACGACGCGGGAATGAGATTGCTGCTGCTCGCACCCTTATTCAAGCGCTTAAAGCACCAGCTCCTCTGCGCGATAACCTTACCTTCTTTTTGCGTTTGGTAAGAAAAGTGCTTGCTGAGTACAATCCAGATCTTCTTACTAGTTTTGACACGTTGTTGGTTGAGGCAATTAAAGCTGGACCAGATGATTTGTCTACAACTCGCGCTCCTTTGCTGCTTGAGGCAATCAATGCGGTACTCAAAGTAGATTCAGAGAAGGAATCGCTTAATGCTTTTCTGCGTTTTGCTTCTACCATTGACAACCTAAGCATGGAAGACTCCGTGCTTCTCATGCGCGCATTTGTAACTTTTTTCCACTTAGCAAATCTTTGTGAAGAGAATTATCGCGTTACCAGTCTGCGCTCTCGTGAGGCTTCTGTTGATCCATCTTCTGCAGAAGACCCTATCAATGAGATAACCGTTGCATATAGACAGCTTATTGACGAGTGCGGTGAAGAAGAGGCAAAAGCACGTCTTAATCGTCTTGAGTTCCACCCCGTCTTTACCGCGCACCCAACTGAGGCTCGTCGTAAAAACGTTGAGCGCCGAATCCGCACCATCTCAGAGCTTCTTGATGAGCGTCAGAGGCTTGGTGGTCCTGCTCGTGTGGAAAACGAGCGTCGCATGCTGCAAGAGATTGACGGCCTATTCCGTACGTCTCCTATCGGTCATAAAAAGCCAACTCCTTTGGAGGAGGCAGATACTGTCCTCAACATTTTTGATACCACTCTTTTTGAGATGGTTCCTTCGGTATATCGCCGCTTTGATAACTGGGTGCTGGGAGAAAACGCTGGTTGTGTGTCGCCTGTCTGCCCACCATTTTTCCGTCCAGGTAGCTGGATTGGCTCCGACCGCGACGGTAACCCTAATGTTACCGCCCTGGTTTCTCGCCAAGTTGC
>CALBBS010000213.1 GCA_937926845.1 uncultured Atopobium sp.
CTACACCAATTCCAGGTAACGAAGGTGCTGTAGGTAGAACTATCGATAACTTGCTCCGATTAGGTTGTCACGTTGTATATGGTAAAGATCGTGGTATCCACGTATCTGGTCATGCGAGCCAAGAAGAGCTTAAACCTGGCCAATATGCTTCTACCAGCTTATTTGCCCAGCTGTGCGTAATGTGAGCGTACTTCTGCAAATCAGATTTACTGCCCACAAGCCATGGAAGAGTCTGCGTTGAGGGACGCTGTTTAATCTCAAAAATACGCTTATGGCCAGGATTTTGAGGAGTTGCGGCTGCGCCAATGCCATAGACAGAATCGGTAGGCATGATAAGCGCGCCGCCACGACGCGCCACCTCAACTGCTAAAGAAACTACAGATGTATCCGGATTCATCTGATCAACTTTGATGTATTCACCCATAAAACCCTCGACTCATTGTTGTGTGCTGCGCGGTGTTGTGTGCTGCGCGGTGTTATGCGTTACACAGATTTTCTCGCCAGGCAGCTGAAGTGCTACTTTGCTAAACGTGCCACAAGAATGCGTGGCCTGTGCGTCAGATCCTCTTTGACCTCAACGGACTCCCACACACCCTGCTCCTCGGCAAGGTGCACCGCCTTGTCCAGGTGTCCCTCGTAGAGTTCAACGCAGAACATACCACCAGGTAGGAGCATATGTGGAGCAGCCTCGAGCAATCGCCTATAGACGTCCAGACCGTCTTCTCCCCCGTCAAGCGCTAGCTCAGGCTCAAAGCCCTTGACCTCGGCAGGAACTTCCTGCTCAAGCACGCGTGTGGGGATGTAGGGCGGATTAGACACCAACACCGAGAAGGACCGTGCAAGCTTTGTGGGTACGCCTTCTACCAGGTCGCACTCAATGAGCTCCACGCGCTCCTGCAGGTCCAGAGCGTCTCTGTTGCGAGTTGCCAGCGCAATCGCCTGAGGAGAAAGATCTGTAGCGTAGACGCGTGTCACCCAAGTTGTTTATTTAGAAACCGATATCTAACCGCCGATAC
>CALBBS010000214.1 GCA_937926845.1 uncultured Atopobium sp.
TGTGTTTTTGCTGCTGAGCTGGAGCTTCTTCAGGCCACTCGTCACCAACGTTGGTCTGACCAATCAAAGGCTCGCGCGTAAACCTGGAGCCGTGGGATTCTGCGTGATTATTGCGAGCAGAGCTAGCACCAGCGCTTCTGACACTTCCGAGCGTACGAGGCTGATATGCGCCCTGATTGTATGCGTCATAATCGTCCTGTGCGAAGTCCTCTGTATCGTACTCAGGGGAATCTTCGTACCTATCACGGCTGTTGTGACCGTGATTCTGAGATGAATGTGACCTTCTGGCCATTGGGGCTCCTTTGTGTTTAATCTGCGTTTTGCCCAATGCGTTTTGTCAATCATCTACTATACGCAATTTTGCGTCTTTGTGCTGCATAGAAACAAACTGCCACAAAAAATCCCCGCTTCAACATGTGAAGCGGGGATTCATTTTGCGAAAAGTTCATAGAACCTTGCGTGATGAGAAATGCGATACCTCGCGTTGCGCTGCCTTACTTACGGCGACGATCCTTCAGAGCAAAGCCAAGGGTGGAAGCAACACTACCAACAGTAGCTACCGCAACAAGGGCAATCTCAGAGGCCTCGCCAGTCTCAGGAAGCTTTGGCTGCTTCTTCTTAGGCTTCTTTGGAGTCTCAGAAGGAGGGGTGGTTGGTGGAGTGGAAGGTGGTGTTGTAGGAGTTGGAGGAATAGTTGGTGGAATCTCAGTATTGGTAACCGTGAATCCATCAGTAACATTTCCAGTAACTTCATTGGTATATCCATTGGGGACGTTCTCCTCAGCTACCGTGTAGGCAATCTCATGGCCATCAGTGGCATCGTTTTTGAGAAGCCCAGTAAATGTAGCAGTCCAACCGTTTGTCTCATCAAGGGTTACGGTTTCAGTGCTTGCAACGCCGTCTTTATAAAGCCTGACGGTAACAGGGCCGCCAACGGCGCCAACCCAGGTCTTCTTGACCTTGATATCAACAGTTGGGGTCTTTTTGTTCTCAATAGTCTTGATAACACCGCTTGTTGCAGAGACGGTTAAGTTATAAGTGTCAGTAGTAAGTTCGTAACCGTTAGGAGCGGTAATCTCCTGAACAGTGTAGGTGCCTGCAGGGAGTTTCTCGGTAGTAGCAGTACCGTCCTCGCCTGTGGTAATGGTCCAAGTCTTGGTTGGATCAGTGGTGCTGGTTACTTTATAGACAGCGCCCGCAAGCTTGATGCTGTGATCGTCTTTATCAACTTTAATAATGCGAATACGAGCTACCAAGGTAGAGGTTCCTTCTCCGCCGGAAGTTGCGTTGCGATATACCCAATCGGAGCTGTACTCAGGGTTATCGGAGTACATCTTGATGAGGTTACGCAGAGCAACACCTGGAACGTATGTGGTGCGATACGTGAACCTAAAGCTCTGACCGTTGCTAAGGTCTATGCCAGAAAGGTCAAGATCAAACGACTGTCCATCAGGAGAAATGGTGAGCATACCTGGGGTAATAGGGATGCGCGTAGCGGTTCCTGGGATGGTTGAGCCGTACTCGTCAAAGCGAGCGCTCCAGAGCTCAAAGGTTCCTGGAACATACCTAATCTCTGCAGGAAGATCTCCGCCGCCCCAGTCAAGGAGCTGGTCGTGTAGACGGACGTTGTGGAAGTTACCACCAGAGTAGTTGATACGACCG
>CALBBS010000215.1 GCA_937926845.1 uncultured Atopobium sp.
CGCAGGCGGTGTAGTGACTACCAAAGCAGCGCATTCCACTGAGCCAAGACATGTGACCGTTCTTGCGTCAGGTGCGATAACCAGCCGAGTTGTTGAAGCTGCTCAGCGGACTGTAAAGCAGATTGCCGCAGAAAACCCTGCCGCTGTACGGACACATATCGAGGTCTACGGCGTGTCAAATATCAAACCGCTTGACGCGTCTCTGACGCAAATTTGTCAGAACTCTGACGTGATTATTACCGTTGAAGAGCACAGTGTTTTGGGTGGGTTTGGTAGTGCAGTTGTCGAGCAGCTCAGCACTTCAGGTACATGTCCCCAGGTAATACGTTTAGGTATGCCAGATGCGTATCTTGAGGCAGACGTTCACCACAACATTCTTGCTCGTGCTGGACTGTCGGTTGAGGGTCTACAAGAGGTTCTTCTCGCCAACTGCTAAACAAAGGTCCAAAAAAACAAAAACCCAAGGGAGCGTTTGCTGCCTTGGGATTTGCGTTTTATGGTGCCCCCAACGGGAATCGAACCCGTATTGCCGCCTTGAAAGGGCGATGTCCTAACCGTTAGACGATGGGGACGCGAAGAAAAAGTATAGCAAAGATGCTGCAGAATTCTAGGGCTAAACGAAGCGATTTTGAGCTTTTATCTATTCTTCGTTTTCCCACCAGTCTAGTCCGGCCTTAAATGCGTAGTCGCGAGCGCTCTGAGTTACGCCGGGCACCGACTCTGCCCACGAAATAAATTCCGGCACGTCAGCAATAATCGCCTCAGCTTCGTGAACTGCGATAACGTTCTCGGCAAACGTATCAGGCGTAAAGTTGATTCTGCACGGAATGTAGAGATCAACAAAAGATGGTCTGAGCAGCGCATACGCCGCTCCCTCACCAAGGTTAATAAAGCCTTTGAGCGCGCGCTTTGCCGCGGACATTCGATTCAACTTGAAGAACAGTAGCGTAAACGCCAAGCGCATCCAGGCATTTGACTGATACCCGCAGCTCTCGTCAAGCTTGTGGAGCCCTTCCTCGTCTTCCAGGCGAGCAAGAACATATGCCAAGGTAAAACGCGCACCCAGCAAATCTGTTGGCGAGAAAAACAGGAGGTCTTCACAGGCTTTTTTGGAGAGCTTGAAGCAGGCGCAATCGGTTGCGACCTGGGCAATCTGTGCGTAGAGGCGCAAAAGTGGTCGAGCTTCAGCGCAGGCCCAAGCGTCGCCGTGATTTTGCTTTGCTTGCTCTAGTTTTGGTCTAAAGATAGGGTCAAATTCTTTTTGCAGGTCAAGTAGGTCGTTGAGGATTGCTGCAGGATGATTGTTGGAGATCTGCGCAAGAATTCGCTGTGCTTCAAGGTTGATGCTTGTGCCAGAAAGAGCTGCGTTTTCAGTAATATTTGTCATTTGATTATGCAAGAAGTTAAGCAAATCCATTCGACTTGAGAAGAAGTCAGCATCGGAATCAATTTCTTTAGTAATTCCTGCTTGATACTTGCCAATGACATTGACATATTGAGCAAAAGCTTTTTCTTCTTCGTCGGCAATGAAGTCTTCAGGAGAAGTCTCCACTGCAAGTTTCAGCTCATAACGAGCAGCCTCAGAGAAAATATTTTTTTCTTGTGCACACTTGGCTACCAGGCGATCCACCTGCTCGCTGACCATATCGTTAGCGGAATGCTTTATCACTTGGCATCACCACCTGAGTG
>CALBBS010000216.1 GCA_937926845.1 uncultured Atopobium sp.
GGTGTGATGCCCACACCACCCGCTACCAGCACGCTCCTTTTACTAGAGGCGTTGAGACGCCAGGGGCGACCGCAAGGAGCTGTCATGTCGCTAGTATCACCCGGCTTCATCTGAGAAAGCCTGCGCGTACCCTCGCCTACCGTTGCGTAGATAAGCTCGAGCGTATCAGTTACTTTATCAGCTAGCGAGAAGGACAGCGGAATGCGAAGAATATGGCGCTTATCGCCTGGTACATTGACGTTCACAAACTGTCCAGGCGCTAGAGACTTACAAAGACCTGGTACCTTGAGCTGGGCTCTATACAGATTCTGAGCAACCTGAGTATTACTCAGAACCGTAAAGTCAAAAACCTTTACATTTCCACGTAGTGGCATTACTTTTCCCCTCCAGGAACAACTACTTCATTGGCAAGAACTCGCTTGCCATCAACAAACACATCTGTTGCAACACCATAGAGCTCAGAGCCAATGAAGGCGGAGTTCTTGGACTTGCTCTCAAAATACTCTGTTGTAATCTGAACCTTCTTTTCTGGGTCAAAAAGGGTCAGGTCAGCCTTGTAACCTTCAGCAATCTTAACAGGCGCAAGACGCAGAATACGACGAGGATTAACGGCCATTGCGCGAACAAGACCAGTGTAAGAAAGCTTATTGGTGCGCACCATATTAGTGACCATCAAAGGCAGCGAGGTCTCAAGGCCAATGCATCCAAAGTAAGAGATTTCCCACTCACAGTCCTTCTCGTGAGCTGCATGAGGCGCATGGTCAGTAACAATACAGTCAACTGTCCCGTCTGCAACCGCTGCTTGAAGAGCAAGCGCATCCTCAGCAGTTCTGAGCGGTGGATTCATCTTAAGGTTGGTGTTATACGTATCAGTGATGTCATCCTCAGACAAGAAGAGGTGGTGAGGGCAAACCTCTGCGGTAACAGGCAAGCCTTCCTTCTTAGCTGCACGTACCAGCTCTGCTCCCCTGCCCGTTGAAATATGGCAGATGTGCAGAGGACAGCCGGTAAGGCGGCAAAGATCAATGTCTCTGGAGATCTCCAGCTCCTCGCCAAGTGATGGCCAGCCAAACATACCAAGTCGCGTGCTTGCGCGGCCCTCGTTAACAACACCACCAGCACTGATGGACTCAATCTCACAGTGAGCAGCAACAACGCGGTCAAACTGGGAGACATACTCCATAACGGTGCGCATCATACCAGCGCTTTGAACGCCGTGGCCGTCGTCAGAGAACGCAGATGCCCCCTCATCAACCATGTTGCCAATCTCAGCAAGTTCTTGACCCTTAGAGCCCTTGGTTAAAGCACCCATAGGACGAACATGAATCAAACCAACCTCATTACCGCGGTCAATCTGAAAACGAACAGCAGGCCCGTTATCAGTAACAGGATTGGTGTTTGGCATAGTAGCAACATCAGTAAAGCCACCGTGAACGGCAGCCCTAGAGCCCGTCTCAATGGTCTCTTTGTACTCAAAGCCTGGATCTCTGAAATGAACATGCATATCAACAAGACCAGGAGTTAATACCTTACCTTTTGCATCAATAACGGTATCGCCCTCTTGAGGTGTAACGGTGGCTGCAACTTCAACAATGGTCTCTCCCTCAATACGAACGTCCATAACAGCATCAAGGTTGAGCTGTGGATCTACAACGCGTGCACCCTTAAGCAGATATGCCATCAGAGTCTCCTCCCAGAAGCAAATACATTGCGGCCATGCGCGTCAAAACGCCTGCATTGACCTGGTCAAGAATACGAGAGCGGGCGCAATCAGCCACCTCGCTGTTAATTTCCATGCCACGGTTCATAGGACCTGGATGGCAGATGATTGCCTCAGGCTTCATCAGCTTGCTGCGGCGCTCATCTAGTCCCCACAGTCTGTTGTACTCACGGCGAGAAGGAATAGGAGCTCCCTCCATACGCTCCAGCTGCACGCGAAGCATGTACACGACGTCTACATCACCAATGACTTCATCAAAGTGTGAGGTCTGAGAGCATCCAAACCAACTTGGATCATCTACGTGGAATGTTGGAGGTCCTACCAAAACAACCTCTGCACCCATAGTCTTAAGTGCTGGCACCAAAGAACCAACAACGCGACTGTGAGAAAGGTCGCCAACAATAGCAACCTTGAGACCGTCAAGGTGTCCAAAGTTCTTGCGAATGGTATAGAGGTCAAGCATGGCCTGAGTGGGGTGTTGATGCTTGCCGTCACCAGCGTTGATGACAACGGCATCGGTGTGCTCAGTAATCTTCTGCGATGTACCTGCAAGTCTTGCGCGGCAGATGAACATGTCAACATTCATAGCATCAATTGTCTGGATGGTGTCTGCCAGAGACTCTCCCTTAACAACAGATGAGGTAGAACCCCCCATGTTCAAAGCGTCAGCAGAGAGGCGTTTCTCGGCAAGCTCAAATGATGAGCGAGTCCTGGTGGAAGGTTCTAAGAACAGGTTTACGATAGTGCGGCCACGAAGTGCCGGCACCTTTTTAATGTCTCTGTTGTTTACAGCTTCAAACGACTGAGCTGTATCAAGAATCTGCTGGATATCGTCGCGCGTCAGGCTGTTTGTATCAATCAAATGTTTAACTGAAAGCATTAGTTTCCTCCCTCAATAAAGGGGTCAGAAAAGTCAGCTTCATACAGCAAGACGCAGTCCTGACCATCAATTTCTTTAACATTTAAGCTGACTACCTGGCTCTTTGAAGAAGGTACGTTTTTTCCCACATAGTCGGGTCTAATGGGAAGCTCGCGATGACCACGGTCAACTACTACGGCCAATTGAACACGCTCAGGACGACCGTAGTCGATGAGCGCATCAAGTGCTGCTCTGATAGTTCTTCCTGTCTGAAGAACATCATCTACCAGAACAACGCTTGTGCCCGTAATATCAAAATCGATATTAGTTGCGTGGAGAACCGGTGCGGTGTTTCTTCTAAAATCATCGCGATAAAAACTGATATCAAGTGAGCCAACTTTTGGCTTAAATCCGGTAAAACTCAAAATCTTTTCTGCAAGACGAGAAGCCAAAACCTCTCCACGACGAATAATGCCCACCAAAGCAACGTTTTCAATTGAATCGTTATTCTCGACAATTTCGTGAGCAATACGCGTAAGAATGCGGTCAAGGGACTGCTCGTCCACAATAAGAGAGTGCGAACTTTCTTGAGCCATAGCGCCTCCAATAAAAAAGATACCTCACCTGACCAGGCACAAGGTATCCAAAAGGCAAAACTATGACTATGAGCCTTACGGGTATCTCGTACCACATTTAAAGACACACATATTGTACTCGTACAGACCCTAACTTTTGGTTAGGAATTTTAATTATCTCTTGAGGTGCTCGTAAGCTTCACAAACTTCGTCCACAGGACCAAGCATGCGCTGTTTACCCTTCTCAATCCAAATGGCACGGTCACAAATGCGCTGGACCAGGTCAATGGAGTGAGAAACCAGAAGAACCGTAACATTATTAGAAGCAACCAGCTCTTTGATGCGGTTCTCACACTTTTGCTGGAAGAGGAAGTCTCCTACCGAGAGTGTCTCATCAACAATGAGCAGGTCAGGCTCTGTAACGGTTGCAATTGCAAAGGCAATACGTGCCACCATACCAGAGGAGTAGTTCTTGAGTGGCATGTCCATAAAGCCCTCAAGCTCAGCAAACTCTACAATCTGGTCAAAGTGCGAGTCAATAAACTCCTTCTTGTAACCAAGAAGAGCGCCATTGAGGTAGATGTTCTCTTTAGCAGTCAGTTCCATGTCAAAGCCAGCACCAAGCTCAATAAGAGGCGCAATAGTACCTTTAACCTCACAAGTACCCTTAGAAGGCTCAAGTACGCCCGCAATGATTTTGAGCATGGTAGACTTGCCGGAACCGTTGGTGCCCACCAGGCCAAAAGCCTCGCCACGCTTTACCTCAAACGAGATGTCATCAAGAGCCTTGAACTCCTTAAAAGCAACCTCGCCGCGTGCAAAGGCAATAAAGTACTCTTTCAGCGAGTTGAACTGCTCAGAGGCAATGTTAAAGATCTCTGAAACGCCGTTTACCGCAACAACGGTCTCTGCATCCTCAGCTGGAAGCGGAGGGCGCATAAAGTCATCCTCACCTGCAACAACTACCCAGGCAGTAACTGTCTGAGGGTTGTTGAGGCAATCAAATGCATCAATATAGAGATGATAGCGACCAGGCTCAGTAAACGTAAACGTCCACGAAGTGTCTGTAATTGAGCCACCAAACTGATGCTCCGTGGT
>CALBBS010000217.1 GCA_937926845.1 uncultured Atopobium sp.
CAGCGTGGATATCGATTGTTTCGCCTAGTGTTTCTTTAGCCATTACTGAACATTCGATATGCCAACCTGGACGACCTTCTCCCCAAGGGCTTGGCCAGCTAGGCTCACCAGGCTTTGCAGCTTTCCAGAGTGCAAAGTCAAATGGATCGCGTTTCTCGTCATTAACCTCAACACGCTCACCTGCGCGAAGCTGATCAAGATCGCGACCAGAAAGCACACCATAGCCGTGGTCAGAACGGACCGAGAAGTACACGTCGCCCGAAGGCACCGCGTAAGCGTGACCCTGCTCAATCAAAGATTGAATCATCTGTAGCATGGCTTCAATCTCGTGCGTTGCGCGAGGACGAATATCTGGGTCCAGTATATTGAAACGGTGCATCTGCTCGATAAACGCCTGAGAAAACTCTTCAGAAACCTCTTGCGCAGTCCTTCCCTGCTCAATGGCGCGCTGAATAATCTTGTCGTCAACGTCAGTCAGGTTCTGAGCGAAGGTGACCTCATAACCCTTGTGCATCAGATAACGGCGAATAACGTCAAACGAGAGGAAAGTACGGGCGTTTCCAATATGAATCTGATCGTAGACCGTAGGACCGCACACGTACATGCGGATCTTGCCCTCATCGATTGGCTTGAACTCTTCTTTTTTATGCGTCTGAGTGTTGTAGACAAGCATGTATACTCCTCGCAACCATTGTGTATTGGTGTAAGTATAAACGGTTTCTGAAAAACCTTTACGTTCCATACCTTACCAATCAAAATTCAATTTTGTTACCATTCGCGGATTAGTACTGGATTGTTTTTTTGTTGTATTAAACTCAACAAACAAAAATTTAAAGAATTTATATTTTTAATTAAAACTGCAAAGACCTATAAGACAACAAGAAATCTTGCTCTTACCAACTTCAGAAGGTGATTTGAATGAGTAAGTTTTTTAACATTATCCGCTACTGTATATCTACCATCCTGGATAAAGGCAGTCTTGCAGTTTTTCTCTTTCTGTCATTCTTTGTCACAGCGCTTATGGTGATCCAACCTCTTCTTGTTGGATTTGTAATTAATCTTTTTATTTCAGGAACAACTTGGAGCGAGATACTTTTCTATTGCGCCGTAGTTGCCGCACTAGGAATCCTTATTGCCGGCTGTTCCTATCTTGCTAAAACACGTTATTGTCAGTTACAAATTGATTCTTCGTTTACTATTGAGCGACAGCTGATTGACAAGATTCAACATGCCGATTCATCGTTTTTCTCGTCATATGATTCTGGACATTACCGCCAGACAGTAAATAACGATGCTAATGACGTTTCGATTTTTATACTTACACAATGTGTGGGCTTTGTAACAACTATGGCCTCCGTCTTAGGCACGCTTGCGATTATTTTATATTTGAACCCATTAACCGCCCTTGTAACAGTTGTTCTGTTGTTGGTGAGTTTTATTATCTATAAGCAAATCCAAGATGCGGCCTATAAAAGATACAAAGAATCCAAAGAACTAAGATCACAGTATGGATCTATTGAGCTTTCCCAATTCACAGACGTAGATTTTATCAGGCGTCATTCTCTCTTTGAGCGTTTCTTTAATCAGCACTATGCAATCAATCAAAAGCTTCGTAGTGTCATTCATCAGCAGTATAAACTGGAGTTTGGCGTACAGGAATTAAACAATGCTGTAATTGCCGTATTCCAAGCCATTGTCTTTATTACCTGTGCATATCAAATTTTCCTTGGAGCACTACAGCCTGGCTATATTGCAACCATTTCAAGCTATTTTGTATCGCTCTTAGGTTCTATTACACTTCTTATGGAATTTGGCATGGCTTATCAGAGTATTACGGTAAGTCTTGATCGAATTGAGCAGATTCTTAATTTACCTCAAGAACCTGTTGGTAGCATCATTCCATCAAACAACGTCAATCAAATTACCTGCACAAACGTATCTTTCTCTTATCCACATACCAATAAAGTACTGATGAACAACTTGTCTTGTAATTTTGCGAAGGGAAATATATACGCTATTACAGGTGGAAACGGAACAGGCAAGTCTACATTTTTGAAACTCATTAACGGAGAGTGGTCTTCTCACCTATCGGGCAATATTGCTATTAACGAGGACTTGCTAGCTCAAATTAATCAGTATGAACTCCGAAAAAATACTCTTGGATTTACCGAACAAGAGCCAAGCATTGTTGACGATACAGTAAGAAATAATCTGACTCTACTCTGCAAAAACCAACCAACAGATGAAGAGATAATCAGCTATATCAAGCTGTTCAATTTAGAAAAATTGCTGCTTGGTGACGATCAAAATCTTGATGTTCGCCTCAATGAACGGAGCTCTGCTATCTCTGGTGGAGAAAAACAAAAGATTGCAATTATCCGCATGATGCTTATGAATCCAAGTGTTATGTTGCTTGACGAGCCAACCTCTGCATTAGATCAAAAAAGTGTTGATGTTCTTCTTGATCTTCTGAAGAGGGTCAAACAAGACCACATAATACTTCTTATATCTCATGACCCTAAAGTGGTGGAGGCAGCCGACCATATCGTAGAGCTGTAATTTATTGCGCGCTACGTCCCAGCTTACGCGCTACGTCCCAGCAGCACAACTGCCCAGGCAGCAATGCCTTCTTGAGTGCCCACAAAACCAAGGCCTTCGGTGGTAGTTGCTTTTACGCCAACTTTATCTGGCGTAACACCCATGACCTCAGCCATGCGGTTTCTCATAGCATCGCGATGAGGGAGCAACTTAGGAGCTTGAGCTGCAACGGTGCAATCACAGTCCAGAAGCTCAAAGCCCTCATTACGAACAAGCTGCATAACATGGGACAGGAGCACCATAGAATCAGCGCCCTCATAAGCGGGATCTGTATCGGGGAAAAGCTGGCCAATGTCGCCGGCGCGCAGAGCTCCTAGCAGGGCATCCATGAGTGCATGAGCCAAAACATCAGCATCGGAGTGGCCGAGAAGACCCTTGGTGTGCTCAATTTTGACGCCACCTAAGATAAGGTCTCTACCTTCTACCAGGCGATGAACATCGTATCCGTGGCCAATTTTAAGCTCTGGCATGCTCACTCTACAACCCCACTTCCGGTTGCGCCTTCTACTAGGCGACGGCTGAGCGTAGCCTCAACAATTGCAAGGTCAGACGGGTACGTAACCTTCACGTTTTCTCGTTGCGACTCAACACACAACACCGTAAGGCCCAACCGCTCAACAAGCGATGAGTCATCAGTTCCCTGATAGCCCTCTTGACGAGCCACCTCATGAGCCTCAAGAAGCGTACGCGTCTTGAACACCTGAGGGGTCTGAGCAGCCCAGAAAGTTGAACGGTCAGGTGTATCTACAATGGTTACGCCGTCTACGCGCTTCAAAGTATCAGTTGCGCGGTGAGCCAAAATTGCTCCTGCAATCTTAGGCGACTTGCGAACCGTGCCAATGACCTGCTCAATGGTCTCCACCTCAATAAGAGGACGAACCGCGTCATGAACAGAAACAAAATCATATCCAGCGGGCACTACCTGGAGCGCATTGTAAACCGACTCCTGCCTAGTAGCACCAGACGTCGCAAAATGAACAGGCTTGTGGAGTACAAGCTTGCCCAAAACACCCTCTTGAACTGCAGCGCGTTTCTCGTCAGAGCAAGCAATCACAAGGTGAGCCACGCTTGGGGCATGATCAAACGCAAGGATTGACCAGCTCATCAACGGAAGGCCGCAGACAGAAATAAACTGCTTGCCGTCAGGATATCCAAAGCGCTCGCCAATGCCGCCAGCCACAATGACGGCAACGGTATCGGCTTTTGCTCCATGTGTTGAAAGGCGAGAAGGACGTGGCTTTGACACGACCTTTGCGCAGGTGCTGCTTGCAGCCATTATTCTGACTTACCCCACATTCTGCGGAGACTGTTTGCAAGTGCACCGGGGTTCTCGACACCCAGAGATTTAAGGCTAGACGTATCGTTTTCTGCAACGTGAAGCAGCTGCTGCAAGTTATCGTAGGCATCAACAATTCTGGCCGCAATCTCATCGTTGACCACGTGAACACGGGAAAGCGTGCGCAGGCCCAAAGGCTCCATAGACGCATCT
>CALBBS010000218.1 GCA_937926845.1 uncultured Atopobium sp.
TTCCCTCACATCTCTGAAGCTGCTCAGACGTGTAAGTTTAGGGATTGCACCCACACTCACGAACCAAGATGTAGCGTTCAAGATGCTCTTCATGAGGGTAAAATTACAGAGCCTCAGTTAAAGGCGTATTTGTCTCTGGCAAAAGAAATGCGAGAAAGCCAGTTGACCCTTGACCCTGACGTTGTGCTTTAACCTTTAACAGCGTAAATCCTCTAAGCACCCTGGCTTGACTAGGATGCTTTTTTGTAAAACCAGCAGGAAACATGCTATATTGAGGCTAACGGGGGGGGGTTGGTCCTGCCTAGCTAATTAGGGGGTCAACCCTTGTTCATGAGTCAGGTAAATCACTTAGAAAATCATTTACTACAATCCCTCTAAAAATGTAGCGGTTATGATGTTCTAAAAATTTTTATATATCAAATAAGATAAAAATTTAAATTACCTATTTTTCATTGCTTCGCTGCAGCCTGTGGATACATTACTTTGTGTCAGATTTGCGTCAGCTATCTGACATATTTGTGCAGGTAAATCTTTTGTTTTTGTCCTCCTTCTCTCAACCCGAGCGCACAATCGGTATATCGCAAATGGAGGGAGGAGAAAACAGTGACTAAGAAAACAAGAATTTTGATTTCTGTGTTGAGTGCGCTTCTGGCAAGTTTTTGTTTCTTTGCATACGTACAAAGTGTCCGTGCTGATGCTGAGAAGTCACGAGCAGAGGCAATACAAAAGTACGGCGGAGAACTTACTTCAATTTTGGTGGCTACAAAACAAATAGAGCCCGGAGAAACTCTCTCATCTTCTAATACTCAGTTAAAAAGCTGGATTTCTGATCTGATTCCCGAGGGTGCAATTACTAATCCAGAAAGTGTTATGGGTCGAACGGTTTCATCTGTTATTGGAGTTGGCATGCCTGTTGTTTCTCTTCATTTGCGATCAGTCGCCTCTCAGATTTCTATTCCAGAAAATCTTGTTGGTCTCACTATTTCTCATGGCGAGAAGTACGGATTAGCTGAGAGACTTAGCGCTGGTACAAAGCTTGCAGCATATGAGGTCACCGATTCTCTTATTACCTGTATTGCCTCGGATATTGCGGTATTGTCAGATGGCATCGAGGGTACTCTTTACACCTCTTCTTCTGTAACGCTTGGATTAACTCCTGAACAGGTTCCTGCTGTGCTTTCTGCATATGCTCGAGGAACACTCCGCTTTACTCTTCCGGGGTCAAAGATTAATGCTCAGGACTTACTACACAACAATTCTTACGTTGAAGAAGAAAACCCAAAAGATTTATCTGACACGACAAATCAATCAAGACCATCATCTGCAAGTGAAGATGTGCAGCCTGAGAACCCTGCTTCTCCAACAGCCGACCAAAACAGCAACAGTGCGTCACAAGCAGATTCGTCTACTAATCCAGGAGGTGAAGCGTGATGTTAGAAAAGTGGATCTCATACGTAGGTCTTGACGCACGCGTCGAGATTGGAGCCATTCTTACGTACTTAGGTATCAGTAATAGGTGTGAGTTTACAGATTCTGCGGCATCTCTTAGATCAATTGTTGCTCGTTCAACTCCTCAAGATTATTCAGTCTTAATTGGTAATACGGGTTCCGATGTTTCGGATATAAATCTTGCTGCTGCGATTGTTAAAGACGGAAACGCGCGTTGTGTAGTGCTAGTAAGGTCTGGCGCTTCTGGATCACTTCGTTCTAGAGCAGCTAAAGCAGGAGTTGATTTAGTTATTGACCCTATGGAATTGGGGGATCTGGTAAAGGTTGGAAGAGGATATCAATCATACGGGGCTGACAGGCTTTCTCAGCCTTTACCAGAAGCTTCAGATTATGTTGCCAGTATCCAAGAGCTAAATACCTATCTACAATCTCTTATTCCTCTTGATAAGACTTTAAAAGCTCCAATCCTTACGTTCACTTCTGGAAGAGGAGGAGTAGGAAAGACCACACTTGTTTCTTCAATGGCTCTGCTTGCTTCTTCTTGGGGTTTAAAAGTTGCATTAGTTGATTTTGACCTGTCTTATGGAAATGCTTTTGAGAAGCTTGGAATTAGGCAGCCAAAAGACTTCTCTGATCTTGTCGCTGATGTGCCTTCAGAAAAAGAGAGCCTTCTAGAAAAGGCAACTTGTGTCCATAAAAATTTGTATCTTTTTGGTCCTTGTGTAAAACCTGAAATGGCAGAGCTTCTATTTCCTTGCGTGAGTCATTTTCTCCAAGCTGTTTCTGGTTTGGTTGATTTGGTGCTCGTAGACACCACGACGGCATCAACAGATTGCTATGCTCAGGCAGCACAATGCGCAGATAGGCTGGTTATTGTTTCAGAGAACCCTCTTACGTGCATTAACTCTTTAGCAAAAGTAAGTGGACTTGCAGTGCGCCTTGGAGTGGCAAGAACTCGCATTATCCGACTTGAAAACAAAGCAAATCCAAGGGTTAAACAGGACTTTTCTGTTGGAAAAGCAGAGGTTGGTCTTGAAGCGGCAAAGATGTTTCGGATTTTTGAAGGCGGACCAGGGTTTCAAGAGCTTATTCAGCAAGGAAAACTTTCTGTGTTATTGCAAGAAGAAACTTCATTTGCACAGTCGGTTTCTTTTGTTCTTGCGCATTTTCTTAATGAGTTAGGCATTTTGCCCCAGCTGCGCGAGGCTCAAGTTGCCTTACAAACAACTTCTGAGAAAAAACCATTTAGCTTGTTTAACAGGAAGAAGGAAGTGAGTTAATGCTTGTCTTTGAACGCGTTGCTAAGCAAATTGAGGCGCAAGAGGAAAATGACTCACAACTTCAAAAAGAACTGTTTCTGAAGACTAGAAAGAAGTTAAAAGAAAAACTTGTTTCTCGATTAGGACTTTCTACGGTTTCTTCTCTTATTACAGGTAGCGATATCGATCGTGTAAGAGACGAACTAAGGGTTACCTGTGAAGCAATTGTTAATGAAGAGAAGGATGAGCTTTTTAGTTCAGTTGACTATGAAGAAATAATTGAGCAGGTAATTAATGAGGTGTGTGGTCTTGGTCCAATCCAGCCACTACTGAATGATAAAGATGTTACTGAAATCATGATTAACGGCTGCAGCAATTTGTTCTACGAGAAAAACGGCGAGCTATTTGAATCAAAAACGGTCTTTGACTCAGAAGAGCAGATTTTGATTGTTATGGATCGCATTTTGTCTCCATTAGGAAGAAGACTGGATAGAGTAAGTCCTATTGTTGATGCTCGTCTTGAGAATGGGGACCGTGTCAATGCAGTTGCAAGTCCTGTTGCAGTGAACGGCACTTCAGTAACTATTCGAAGATTTACCGGAAAAATTACTTCTTTGGACCGACTAGTGGAAATGAAATCACTGCCTCAATGGCTTGCAAGATTTTTATCTTGGGCTGTGAAATGCAGACAGGGAATCGCGGTTGTTGGAGGAACGGGATCTGGCAAGACTACGCTTTTAAATGCACTTTCATGTGAAATTTCAAAGTCAGAAAGAATTGTCACTATTGAGGACTCAGCGGAGCTTAAGTTTGATTCACATCCAAACGTTGTCAGGCTAGAGGCTCGTCCTGCTTCGATAGAAGGAACAGGAGAAATAACCATTAGATCATTGGTGAGAAATGCGCTCCGAATGAGGCCAGACCGCATTGTAGTAGGAGAGGTAAGAGGCGAAGAGTGCATTGATATGTTACAGGCTATGAATACAGGCCACGATGGTTCTCTGACTACGTTGCATGCTGGAACTGCTCAAGAGGCAATATTACGACTGGTGTTAATGGCTCGTTTTGGTATGGACTTACCTGCAGAAATAATAGAACAGCAGATAGCAACTGCACTTGATTTGATAGTTATGTCTCAAAGATTTCCCGATGGAAAGCGATATGTAACCAGCGTTTCAGAAATTTCATTGTCTTCGTCAGGATCAATTGAAGTACAAGAGGTGGTGTCGTTTGACGTACAGAAAAGAAGTTGGCTTTTTGTAAAAATCCCTTCCTTTATCAATCGCGCCATAAAAGATGGATTACTCAATAAAAAGGAGGTTACTTCATGGATGTCATTACTTCCACGATCACAGGAGGTGCTTTTGGAGTAATTATTTATTTTTTTATATGTAACGGTGAAGAAAAAACTACCTCTCAAATAAGTGCACGAATAGCAGGTTATGTGATTCAGCTTTTTCATATTGCGCGCAATAGTATTTTTGTGCAGTACCTGCTTAAATGGGAACCTTTTTCTTATGTATCAATACAGCTACGTAATCGCTTTCTTTACAAATATGGAATCACCTTAGTCAGTGATGCCTTCGTACTGTTTTTTATTTGTGATATAGCTGCATCAATTCTGTTTGGCATTTTATTTGAGTCCGTAATTGGTCTGTTTTGCGGTCTTCTCTTGTTATTTCTAGGTCCTTATTTTCTCTATGAACACGCTAAGCATCAGACTGCTTTAGAAATTGCCCATATGATGCCTTCAATTTTTAGAACTATTGCTGTTGCTCTTGGGTCAGGTCTCACACTTTCACAATCCATTGAATATGTCAGTAAACATACAGAAGGTGTTGTATCAGAAAATTTTTGTATTGCAGACATGCAGATTAAGTGCGGTTTTCCTATTGAAGAAGCTATTGAAGACTTGGCGGAGAGACTGGATGCTCCGGGTGTTAATTTGTTGGCTAGTGCTTTAGTAATTTCACACAGAACGGGCTCTCCGCTTAAGAGTCTGTTACAAAAAACCGCCGAGTTAGTTGAATTACAAGAGAAGAATCAAAGACTTATAGCAACAAAGACTGCCCAAGTTAGATTATCTGCTCGAATTGTATGTCTTCTCCCCGTTGTTCTGTTGATTATTTTGTCGCTTTTATCACCAGACTTTCAAAAGGGTTTATTTACACCATCAGGCGTTATATGCACAGTGATTGCGCTGGCCATGGACTGTGTTGCTCTTTTGATTATTCGAAGCATTATGAAAGGAGTAATGAAGTGATAGATCTAACTTGTTCTTTAGCGTTTGCGTTATGCATAGCCATTCTTGTCTTGGTTATGCCCGTAAATTTGAATCATTTTGATTTTCAGCGTTATTGCCAGCAAATTATTAGAGATGTAAAAGGTCACAGGAGAGTGAGCCTTCGAGCAAAGTCAGAGTTTACAAGAAAATCATGTCTACGCGAGATGCCAGAAATGATTGATATTTTGATTCTTGGACTGTCGTCAGGGCTATCTTTTGATTCGGCACTAGATTTGTATTGTTTACGAGAATCCGGCGAGCTATCAAAAGAGCTTTCAAATGCTCATATGACTTGGAAGCTTGGTGCTACTACTCGTGAAGAAGCTCTTAATCAGATGGCTGCCAGAGTGGGAGTTCCTTCACTTAAAAGCTTTGCGACTGTTGTAAATGAGGCGCTTACTTTTGGAACTCCTCTTGCAGAAATATTAGATAGACAGGCTTCAGTTCTTCGAGATGAGCAACGTTCTTTACTGGAAACGGAAATCGAAAAAATTCCAATTAAAATGCTCATTCCTCTGGGAACGCTAATTGTTCCAGCAATGTTACTTGCAATTTTAGGTCCTCTGCTTGGGCCTGCATTTTCTTCTTAGGAGAAAGGAAAGATGATGATGTATTTATATCAATTTTTTAGGTATTTTCGTGACTTAAAAGAAGATGAATCAGGACAAGGAACTACAGAGTATGCAATTTTGGTCGGTGTACTTGTAGTTATTGCAATTGTCGCAATCATTGCTTTTAAGGGTAAAGTTTCTGAACTTTGGGAAGCAATTACATCTGGAATTAATTCTCTATGAGTAAGAAAAGCAACGCTGCTTATTCTGTGTTTATTATTTCCACTGTATGTTTGCTAGCTGCCGCGTTTCTTCTCTTACCAAGAAAACAGACTGATTCATCAAATACAAACTCAGATTACGCACAAACTCAGAAATTTAGGGTAGAAAAAAGATCTGATGAACAGCCAATCTCATATGAAGCTGCAAAAGATTTATTTGTTCAGAATTCCGAACAAAGAGATAGTAAAGAAACCATTCAAGACGAAGCACAAAGTGTTTTAGAGAGTTATCAACAAAGAGATGATTGTGTACTTGTTTATTTCGGATATATAGATCTAGCTGGCAATGTATGGAGCTGTTTGGTTAATGGTGGAAATTGGTCGGAGCTTGTGACTATTTCTGATCAGGGAGAGATAAGGAGGGTCTCAACATGTCATATATCTACTCAAGATGTAAAGAATCTATTAGAAGAATCAAACTAGGTGTTAAGAATACACAAGGACAAGCAACGCTTGAATATGCCTTAGTTTTATTTTCGTGCTTGGTTGTCATTACGTCTCTTGGTGTGATATATCATTTTGTGCAAAATGGAGCAGTTGTTCAACTAGCTACTCAAGCTGCTTCACATACTATGCATGACTCTCTTTTAGATTTAGCAAAAGATGTTCTCTCGTTTTAAACAGAATGCTGGTCAAGCGTCAGTAGAAGCAGCACTTTTATTTCCAGTTATTCTGATGATTATTGCATTGCTTGTGGAGCCTATCTGCATTCTCTATACAAAGACAGTTATGGATGGAGCCTGTGCAGAAGGATTAAGAGTAGCAACAACGTCTTCTGACACTGAGTTAATAGAGTCCTATATCAAACGCAGACTTAAGGCTATACCGGAGATACCTCTATTCCATAAGGGTGGAGATGAGGACTGGAATATCTCTATTGATAAAAAAGAAAAAGATGTCCTGATTGAAATTACGGGCCACGTGGCAGCAATGCCGCCAATAGGCTGGTGTTTATTCCTTGCAGGGCAGACGGATAATCAAGGAATTGTTTTGAGATCTAGTTTATCTGCTAGCACGTATCCAGATTGGATTGAGGGTTCTTATGCAGATTGGATTGCCTTTTGGAAAGGACAAGCATAAGAAAATAAGGCTTGGACTTTCCATGTTTATAGACGATACAGGCGGTATTACGTCGATCGCTTTTGCAAGCGCATTACTGGTGTGTTTGGCTCTTGTGTTTGCGCTGGTATCAGTTGCATGGGTCTCATCGAGGGCATACAAAACTCAGTCAATAGCAGATGCTGCTTCTATGGCAGGAGAAAATGTCGTAGCTAAATATACAACTATTGCGCAGGTAATTGATGCAAGCATCTTAAGCCTTGGATTGTCGGGTTTATTGTGTGTTGGCGCTGGACTGGTGGCTTCGTGTGTTCCAGGTTTAGCATCAGCAGGCTCCAAATTGTGTGATGCGGGTTTTAAGACACTTGAAGCTCGTAAAAAATTTGCTACTTCGGCTTGTGAAGGTTTAGAAACAACTGAGAAAATGCTTCCAGTTTTTGCGGCAATGGCAGCGGGCTCTTGTATACAAAAGAACTCTTCTGATACTGGAAACTTTATAGGATCAGCACTTTTATTTCCTGCTCAATCGCAGTCTAATTTTGGACATTTAAATAGTGATGTCTCATCAGATGAATTAAAAGAGCAAAGCGAGATATTACAGGAAATAGCAAGAAAAATTGAAGAGTTACAGAGTAGGGCAGAGTCATCTAAACGGAGGGCGTGGGAGGCAGACTGTGGTGGAGGTCCGTATTCTATGCGTGAGAGAGCGGAGCATCTTGCTGGCCTTTCTGGGGATACAAATCCATCTATCCCGTCACCAACTTCTTGGACGTTCGGTATTGCCTTAAAGCGAGCCAGAGCATACTACAGAGCTCGATATGATCAAGAAACTGTCAATGGAAGTACCGCAGAAGAATTGCGTGATTCAGCCATACGAAAAGCTTTTTATAACTTTGCACACCAGGAACTTTCTAAAGGATTTTATAAAGAAACAGCTGATGGTGAGGTTGAAATGAATTTGCCTCGATTGCCACATAACTTAGAGGAGACAAAGAAAACAGACCTGTATCTAAAACCTATCTGGCCTTGTACTTATGAAAACGGCGAGAAAACTATCCATGCCCATAGGTCCTGTCCAGGTGCAACTGGAGAAAACGCGGGATTTGCATCGTTACAAGATTTAGACTCTGGAGCGGTTCGTGAGTGTCAACATTGTCATTTTACTAGTGGCGATGTAGGAAGAGTGGCATCTGCCTCAACAAATATTGACAACGGGTTTGAGTATTACTGGAAGATCGTAGTTGAAGAGTCTGAAGTTTATGAATCATCACGCCAACAAATAAAAGATTTACAAAAGGAGTTGTCTGAAGCTGCAGATAAATCAACAGGTTTATTTCAAAAAGCACTTGATGCTTTGAAGGTTGCTAGACCCAGATTATGTCCACCGGGTGCTTGGGGATGTATTTCATTTGTGAGGAGAGGAAGCTCATCTCCAGAATTCCAAGGAAGTTTAGGAACACTTGAGCAGTCGGTTTTTCTCCCTGAAGGATATGCAATATCTGGTGCAGTACTTGCCCCAGATAACTCATCCACAGATAACGTTCTTTCAAGCTTTTTTGATCAGGTTGAAAGGAGAGGAGGTTTTATCGGACAAACTATAGATAAAGTAATGAGCTTGTGGGGATCTCTTTTAATCTCATATGGGGATGGCGTAACTTCTTGGTCTTCTAAGCTATCAGAATTTCTTGATGATATTGATGGAATAACAGGTGGAAGTGTTGGTTCCAAATTACAGAGAGTCTTAAAGCAAATAGTTGTTGATGCCGGATTAGAGCCGAGCGATTTAAGGCAAATGAAGCCTGTTCTTGTTAATACAGAAAGAATTTTGAAACAAGCTGGCTTTGAGAAAGAATCAACGATTCGTGAGCTAGTCCAGAAAATACCCAATACATCAGACCCGATTGCTTTAGCTCGGTCACTTGGTGCGTTTTCTCTCCAGTATTTACCTGACAAAATAACAATCGCAAAATTGACCATTCCTGTTCTTGATATTGAGATTCCTTTAGAAATTGATGTTAAGAAAGTGTTTGGTGGCACATGAGAACAATGAAATTTCTTTGTTGCCAGAAAGGGCAGATGTTTGTTGAGACTGCATTGGTTCTTCCGGTTGTATTGGTAGTAGCTTTAATTGCAATCAACCTATTTAAGTTTGCAGATATGTGCTCAAAGTTTGATCGTGTTGCGGCGAATCAAATTATTGCTCATGGAATTTCCTCTAGTCATTCTGCAAATGAAGATGCTCCAGAAAACCTAGCTCAAAAAATAAGAACTGCTCTTAATTGTGATGACAATTGCGACATTGTTGTCTCATTGGAGGGAGAAAGTGAAGGGATTGGGAACATGGTCTCTGTTTTTCCTAAATACCAAGTAACTCTTAAGTACAAGCCTTGGCCACATACTCTGCGCCTCCCTTTAGTGTCGCTAGAGTCTCCTCTATGTCTTACCCATACAACCTCAATTGTTGTTAGTCCTTATAAGTCGGGAGTTGTGATTTGAAAATGAACGTACAAGTGTCGATAGAAGAAGTCCCTAATTCTGAACAGATTTTTGAATTGTTACAAGGGGGCTTCGAAAAGTTCGTTGGGCTTTTGGGTACCGAGATAACAGCTCCCCCAGTTTTACTTCTGAGGTGTTCTTCAGTTCATACTTTTGGAATGACATATCCGATTGATATTGCATTTGCAGACGATCATGGAGAAATTTTAAAAATTCGGAGACGAGTACAGCCTAAACAAATTCATAGCTGCGCAGGCGCCTATTGCACATTTGAAAGACCATCAGTTGATGATTTCCCATGGTTTGAAGTGGGCCAGAAAGTACTAATTCAAGAAATAAGTATCGAGGAAAGCAATGTTGAAAGAAGGAGTCGCTATGGCTATAGAAAACTACTCCGTCAAAATTTGCCCCAGATGCGGAGAAAAGTTGTTTCAGGACATGAGAATTTGTTACGGGTGCCTTCTAGACTTCAGCGGCCCAAGTTCGCTTGTATGCAATCTCGAAACATCAAGAAATAAAAGAATTGCTAGCCTTCCTTTTATAGAAACTGATGAGTATTTGCTTTCTGATGAAGTAGGAGAGGAGTGGGATAAAGGACTGCCACCTGCTTTGTTTGAACTGGATAACTCATATTCACCAGTAGATTAATTAGTACGTGGTATCCTTTTAGGAAGAGTTGCGAAAGTAACATAAAGGAGTTTTCATGTATAAAGTTTCGCTTCGCTCTTCTAAAAAGAGCCAGTTTGTAAGGATTGCGCTTTGCGTAATGCTTTTAGCTGTTGCGTTTTTAATTGTGCCAGCTAAGGCGTTTGCACGTGACCTTTCAATTGATAGAGTAGATATTGATGCAACAGTTCAAAAAGATGGAACGATGCATGTTGTAGAAACTCGTACATTCTATTTCAGAGGAAGTTATCACGGTGTTTATTGGAATCTTCCCGTTGGAAAGAATAAATACAATGGGCAGAACGTTAAAATAAATATCACATCAGTTACTGTTCAAGATAGTCAAGGAACACGTCAGATTTATAGTAAAGACTCAAGTGGGAGCAGTGCCAACTCAGATGAGTATTATGTCTCCACTCAATCAAACGACATGTTGAATTTGAAGATTTATTCAGCACATGATGATGAATCTGCGCATATTACTATTGAATATGACATTACTAACGTTGTAACGAGCTGGTCTGATACTGCGGAATTATATTGGAAGTTTGTATCTGATGGCTGGGATTCAGAGTCTCAAAATGTAACGGCTACTATTCATCTTCCTGTTCCATCAGGACAATCTATTGTTGCTGGCGATACTGTTCGCGCCTGGGGACATGGTCCGCTGGACGCAAATGTAGAAATCACTAACAATGCTGTTGTTTATAAGGTTCCTGGTGTAGGAACTGATGAATTTGCGGAAGCTCGTATTACGTTCCCAACCGATTGGGTTTCTGGATTAGCTCCCATTCAGCAGAATAAACTGAGCAGTATTCTGTCTGAGGAACAAGCGTGGGCTGACGAGGCAAATCACAAGCGTGAGGTTGCAAAAACTCAGGTGGCCCTTATTCTTTATGCGCCATTAGTATTTGCAGCTATCACCGTTGTAGCAGCTATTCTGTTACGAATTAAATACAAAAAGGTCATGGCTCCTCAGTTCAATGACCTTTACTACAGAGATGTTCCATCTAATGATCACCCAGCAGTCCTTTCCATGCTTTATAACAGTGAGGAAATTAAGGGAGACGCTCTGACAGCAACCCTTATGCACCTTTCTGACGCAAAATACATCAGCTTGAACAAGGCGGTTAATACAAACTTCCTTGGTATGGAGAAGTCTGATTATTGTCTTACAAAGGTTCAAGACCTTGCAGAAGGTCAGCCTCCCTTCTATCCAGGCAGCTCTTTGTCAAATAAGATTGATAGCATGGCAATGAGGCTAATCTTTGACAAAGCCGGAGAATCTGGAGCGGTAAATACTACTGTTACCATGAAACAAATTGGTAAATACGCCTCATCACATCCAGAAGATTTTAATAAGGCATATGAGTCCTGGGAGAGTCCTATCAAGCTTAGCTATGCCGCTAAGTTTGGAACAAACAAGATTCCATTCCATGGAAAAGGAATTCTTGGTGCTCTGATTGCTGTTGATGTTCTTGTTTTTGCTGCTGCATTTTTCGTGGGTATAATGGCAGACGTTTCATTTGGAAATCTATTACTACATTTGTTCATTCTTTTCGTTGCCGGCCTTATTGCACTTGTAAACATTGGCTCGTTTGATCTGATGAACAGAGAAGGGGTTGAGACTCTCGCTAAGACTCGTGCGCTAAGAAAGTGGCTTACTGAGTTCACTAACCTGCACGAAGCAATTCCAACCGATGTCATTCTCTGGAATAGGCTTCTGGTTATGGCAGTTGCGCTTGGTGTTGCGGATAAGGTTATCGAGCAGCTGAAAGTTGCAATGCCAGAGATGCTCAAAGATCCTCAGTTTATGCCTGTTTATAGCTGGTATTACTATGGAAATGGCATGCGAACCAATGCGATTGACAGCGTAACCAAGAGCGTTACAGCTGCTCACTCTGTCTCCACGGCAGCGCTCGCTTCTTCCAACTCAAGTTCTGGTGGC
>CALBBS010000219.1 GCA_937926845.1 uncultured Atopobium sp.
GTACCAGGTTCTTTGGCTATTGACACCGTGGAAGAAGTTGCCGCTCAGGCGGACGCCATGAGAGCTGCAAAGAAGGTTGGTCTAGTGGTACAGACCACCATGAGCGCCGCTAAGCTCTCTGAAGTAGTTAACGCAGTACTTCCGCTTGTTGACGAGCTTCGCGTCATGAATACTATCTGCGAGGCTACTGCGGGCCACCAGGACTCTTGTATGAGGCTTGCAAAAGAGTCTGATGTCATGATTATTATTGGCGGCAGGATCTCTGCAAATACCACTCGCTTAGCAGAGATTTCAAAGCTCTATTGCCCCGCAACCTATCACATTGAAGGCGCTGATGAGCTGCAAGCTTCTTGGTTTGAGGGAGCAGAGCATATTGGTATTACCGCCGGCGCTTCTACGCCGGAAGCTCATATCAATGCAGTTAAATCAGCTATTGAACAAATCGTAGGCGCCTAATATGGAACAGCGCGCAGACTACGGAAATACAAAATCTGGTGGACTTGGTGCGCTTATTGAGTCCGTTGAAGAGGGTAGTCCTGCGTGGAAGGCTGGCCTTGAGCCAGGCATGATTATCGAGAAGGTCAATGGTGTAGTGCCAAAAGATCTGATTGATTGGCGTTGGGAAGCTGACGGCTCCGTCTGTGAGCTTGAAGTTTCTGTTCCTGGTGATGATGAGCTTTATGAGTGCGTGCTTGAGCGTGAATCTGGAGAAGACTGGGGCGTTGATTTTGTTGACGTACTTTTTGACGGCATCAAGACCTGTGTAAACGCGTGCCAGTTCTGCTTTATGGCCATGCTGCCAGAAGATATGCGCCCTTCGCTTTCTATTAGAGATGACGATTATCGCCTGAGCTTCTTGCAGGGTAATTTTGTTACGCTCACTAACCTCACCGATGAGGATGTTGAGCGCATCATCTCTCACAAGCTTGAGCCCATGAATGTCTCGCTCCATGCAATTTCTCCTGAGGTGCGTCGTAATCTCATTGGCGCTCGCGCTGCTAGGGGCATTGAAGTTCTTCAGAAACTTATGGACGCTGGTATTGAGATCCACGGCCAGATTGTTTTGTGCCCTAATATCAATGATGGCGAAGAGCTTGATAAAACGCTTGATTGGGTAGAGGCTCATCACCAAATTACGTCTCTGGCCATTGTTCCGCTTGGTTATACCAAAGACTCCAAACGCTTTACGCATTCGTATTCTGATGATGTGGAGCTATCCCGCTCTGTAGTCAAAATCGTTGAGCCCTACCAGGAGCGTGCACGTGCCTCTTTGGGCATTACGCGCTTCCAGCTCTCTGATGAGTTCTACGTAGACGCTCAGCTACCTATTCCACCTGCGTATACGTATGACGGGTATCCACAGTTCTATGACGGTATTGGTATGCTCAGAAGCTTCCTCGATGAAGCTGAAGAGGTCTGTAGCACTATGCGTGCAGGGCTTGATGAGGCAAATACCTATCTTTCTGCTCGCTCTCGCAAGATTTTGATGATTGTAGGAGAAGCTGCTCAGCAAACTATCCAGACCTTCTGCGACGACTGGTCAGCTAACGGCAACGTTTCTACTTTTGCCGTGCGCAACGATTTCTTTGGTGGAGACGTTAATGTCACAGGACTTATCTGCGCCGTTGATCTTCTCGCCCAGGTACCTGAAGACCTCACAAACATTTTGGTAGTGCTCCCTGAGGTCATGTTTAACTTTGATAAGGTCACCCTTGATGGCATGTCACTAGCCGATTTAACTGCGCAGCTAGACGCACGCGGAGCAAAAGTCATCATGTCAATTCCTGGTCCCACAAACATTGCCACGTCATGCATTAAAGCGCTCAAAGAGTGGGATTAGCCACGTATTGCTGGTATTATTAAACCAACTGAATGAAAGGTGAGACATGGCTAAGCCCATTGTTGCTATTGTTGGACGCCCAAATGTTGGTAAGTCTACGCTGGTAAATAGAATTGCCGAGAAACGCGATGCAATCGTGCACGAATCTAGGGGAGTAACCCGAGACCGCTCATATCACGACGCTGACTGGAATGGTCGTGAGTTTAAGCTCATTGACACCGGCGGTATTGAGTCAATTAAATCGCAGGATCGCTTTGCTCCACACATTCGTGAGCAGGCACTTCTTGCGTGTGAAGAAGCAGATGTCATCGTTTTTGTGGTAGACGGCTCTACCGGCGTTACCGATGAAGACGAAGAAGTTGCGCGCATTGTCCGCAAGAGCGCCAAGCCTGTGTTCTTGGTTGTCAACAAGAAAGATAACCCTGCAACAGAGCAGGATGGTCTTTGGGACTTCTATGCACTTGGTTGTGGAGAGCCTCTGCCTCTGTCTGCTTCACACGGTCACGGTACAGGCGACTTACTGGATGACATAGTCAACGCATTCCCTGAGGCTGATGAAGAGCCAGAGGATGACGGCATTCTTAACCTTGCCATCATCGGCCGACCAAATGTAGGTAAATCTTCGCTGGCAAACCGACTGGCTAACAAGAAACGCTCTATTGTTTCTGATGTTGCTGGTACTACGCGTGACGCTATTGACACCATGATTGAATGGAAGGGAACTCCCATTCGTCTTGTTGATACCGCCGGTATTCGCAAAAAGAGCCAGGTACACGAGGACGTTGAGTACTACAGTCTGGTCAGAGGCCTGCAGGCAATGGACCGTGCAGACGTCTGTCTTCTTGTTGTTGACGCCTCTGTTGGCGTAACCGAGCAGGACCAGAAACTTGCAAACATGGCTGTAGAGCGTGGGTGTGCGCTGGTGCTCCTGCTTAACAAGTGGGATCTTATTGATTCTGAGGCAAAGCGCGATGAGGTAGCAGTCTCTGTAGCAAAGCGCCTAGCCTTTGCACCTTGGATTGCTTCTATCAACGTTTCTGCACTTACTGGCCGCGCTATTGATAAGGTACTTGCTGCTGCTCTTTCGGCTGCAGAATCCCGCGCACTTCAGCTTAAGACTTCCGAGCTCAACGAACTTCTCGCCCAGATTAGAGAGGGTGGGCATACGGTGTCTGACCGAGGCCGTCGCCTTAAGATTCAGTATGCTACTCAGACGGGCTCTAAGCCTCCTGTTATCTCGTTCTGGTGCAATGCTCCAGACCTTGTTGATGACAACTACGAGCGCTTTATTGAAAACAGACTTCGCGAGAAGTTCTCTCTGATTGGTACACCTATTCGTTTGAAGTTCCGTAAGAAGGTCGAATCTAACTAATGTCTGGAATTGTTGTTGCTCTGATTTTTGGACTCATTGCATTTGGCCTTGGTGGCATTCCATTTGGCCTGATTATTGCAAGCGTTATGGCTCATGAAGATATTCGCAAACTTGGATCAGGAAACATTGGCACCACCAATGTTGCAAGAAATGCTGGTAAAGCTGCAGGTATTCTTACGCTTCTTTGCGATGCAGGTAAGGGCATTGTTAGCGTCATGCTGGTTCGCTGGTTCTTGGTAGCCCAGGGATTTACTCCTCTGGTCTCGGGAAATGATCACGCAGAGGCTGAGCTCATTATTTCTTTTGTGTATGCCTGCTGCGTTCTTGGTCATATTTTCTCGCCTTGGCTTCATTTCCATGGCGGTAAGGGAATTGCTGTTGGATTTGGCGGTGGCCTTGCTGTAAATCCACTTGCTGCTCTTGTAGCTCTTGCGGTGTTTATTACGCTTGCCTTACCAACTAAGTACGTATCGCTTGGCTCCATTGGCGCAGCTGTTGCCATTCCACTATTCTGCCTACTATTTGGCATGGATCTTGTGGCAACCATTCCAGTATTTGTTGTAGCAGCGGCAGTTATTTGGGCACATCGCGAGAATATCAATCGTCTTAATGCTGGTAGTGAGTCTAAATTCTCTTTCGGCGAAAAGAAAAAGGACAACTAATCATGAAAAAAGTTGCTGTTATTGGTTCGGGATCATGGGGTACCGCACTTTCAACACTTCTTGCTTCAACATCTGAGGAGGTAATCATCTGGTCCAGGGAGGCCGATGTTACCGAGTCCATCAATAAAGAGCACGTTAACTGCAGACATCTTTCTGATTCGGAGCTTCCACACAATATTGTGTCTACCACTAGTGAGGCTGAGGCTCTCGCCGATGTAGATGCTGTTGTTATGGCTGCTCCTTCCGCGTTTTTGCGCTCTGTTTGTGCTGCTTGCGCACCATATCTTAATCCAGAGGTTGATGTTTTAATCCTCTCCAAGGGTATGGAAGCAGGCTCTCACAAACTTATGCACGAAGTTGCTGCTGACGAGCTTGGAAACCCTGCAAGAATTGCAGTTCTTTCCGGTCCAAACCACGCAGAAGAGGTCATTAAACAGGGAATTTCTGCAGCAGTTGTAGCATCTGAAGATGCCGCGGTTGCAAAGCGCTTCCAAACACTGCTTTCTCGTCCATACTTCAGAACCTACGTGAGCTCTGACGTACGCGGTGTTGAGGCTTGTGCTGCTGCCAAAAACGTTGTTGCTATTGCCTGTGGTATTGCTGTTGGTCTGGGCAACGGTGATAACGCTCTTGCTGCACTTATGACGCGTGGCTTAGCGGAGCTGGGCCGCGTAGAATGTGCTATTGGCGGAGATCCACTCACCTGCATGGGTCTTGCAGGAATGGGAGACCTGGTTGCAACCTGTACCTCCGAGCATTCTAGAAATAGAACATTTGGAGAAGCCTTGGTCAAGGGTAAGACGCTTCAGTCTTACCAGGAAGAGACCGGTATGGTTGTTGAGGGTGCTCAGGCTGTTATTGGTCTCTATGAGCTTGGTCAGCAGATGAGTGTTGAGATGCCTATTACGGCAGCTGTTCACGCTGTACTTTACGAAGGTGCTACGCCAGAAGAAATTACTTCTCGCCTTACAAACCGCCTTCCAAATGAAGAATTTTATGGAATGACTCGATAGGAGAGTTTGATGAATAACGTTCTGGTAGCACCATCTGTTCTATCTGCAGATTTCTCCAAGCTTAAGAGTGAGCTTGATTCAATTGCAAACGCTGACTACATCCATTACGACGTTATGGATGGTCATTTTGTGCCCAATATTTCCTTTGGTCCAGATATTTTCTCGTACTGCAAAAAGACCTCTGAGCTGCCTATTGATGTCCATCTGATGGTCACCAATCCAGCTGAGATTGTGCCGCTGTTCCTAGACCGTGGCGCTGACGTTGTCACTTTCCACTACGAGGCCGAGGTTCATGCTCATCGTCTTGTTCACCTTATCAAGGATTCTGGTGCTCAGGCTGGTATCTCACTTTGCCCAGGAACTCCTGTAAGCGTTCTTGAGGATCTTATCGAAGATCTTGACCTAGTGCTTATCATGACGGTTAATCCTGGCTTTGGTGGTCAGAAGTTTATTCCTCACTCAATTGAGAAGCTCAAAGCTCTTAAAGAGCTCTGCCGCAAACATAATGTTCATCCTCTGATTGAGGTTGATGGTGGCATTAGCTCAGCTAACGCAGCTGATGTTGTAGCTGCAGGCGCTAACATGCTTGTTGCGGGTAGTGCTGTGTTTGGCCAGGAAGATCGTGGTGCAACTATCCAGGCAATCCGCGATGCTGGCGAGTCCGCTCTTACCGTTCAGGGCTAGGCTGCACTCTCAAGCATCATTTGCACATAGACCACCAAGATTAAATCAACAGAAACATATTATGGATTACGTTTACCTAGACTATGCCGCTTCAGCACCAATGCGCCCAGAAGCGCTTGATGCCGAGAAAACCTATGAAGCTTCACCCATTGCAGGGGTGAACCCAAAC